>DAIPKY010000235.1:0-2510 GCA_036769505.1 Nitrososphaeraceae archaeon | reverse complement strand
ATTATGAAAAATAATTTACATCTAATAAGATCCGCTCAAAGTAAATTTTAGTATTGTTAATATTTAAATATTAGTTAATTTTGAAAGTAAATATAAAGTAGAGGATTTTGTTTTTTAATTTGACGATATCACTTTTTCTAGAATAATACGAGTCTTTTACGATATTATATATCCAATTCTCTTTTCCTGTGGATAGTTTTTTCCGCCTGGATATTTAATTATAAACATCAATCTATTTATTGTTCTAGTATTGAATGGATTATTGTTTTTTTAATGGTTACAAAATGGTAAGTATAAAATTATGTAATTGTTGAGTAAAGGGATAGATAAAATAAAAGAAATAATTTTTAAATGTCAGTCATGACAAAGTATATTCAATTATATTATGAATCTTGACTCTAAAAGGACTAAACCCCTAACTTTTCGAATAGAGACTAAAGTATTAGAGAAAATTAGGGAAGAAGGAGGAAATAATCAGATAAGTGTCAGTAATTTTATTAACAAAATCTTAAAAAGATATGTAGAATGGGATTCATATGAGCCCAAAGTAGGCATGATACCCATTCCAAAGTTACTAGTTGAGAAGCTTTTTGAAAAAAGAAGTAAACAAGAAATTATTGATTTAGCTATTAATGTAGGAAAAAATGAATTGGAAGATATATTATTATTTATGAACAAAAAAATAAATTGGATTTTATTTTTGGATTGGTTCGAAATGAGACTACAAGATTCTGCTATTAAAATTGTGCACACAGTAGAAGAAAATAAACATACATTTATAATGAAGCACGGGATGGGGATTAATTGGTCTTTATATCACAAAACTATTTTTGAATTAATATCAAATGAGAATTCTAAAAATCCTATAGAAATAAAATATAATAGTAGAATCATCTCAATTGAATTTTATGAATAATTAGAATTTTAATAGAAATTGTTTATTACATCACAAAGACAAAAATTTATCTTTAATAAAATGGACATATTAAAACATGGATGAACATAATGCTCAACAAGACAAAAGAGAGACAAGTACTTTTACATTAAGAATAGATGAAGATATTATAAGATCATTACAAAATGAATCACAACTTCAAGATATAAGTCTAAATACTTTGATTAACAAAATCTTAAAAAGATATGTAGAATGGGATTCATATGAGCCCAAAGTAGGCATGATACCTATGGCTAAACCAGTTATAACAACTCTGTTTAATATGATGAGTGAGGATGAAATATTAGATTTAGTTTCAAATTTTGGCAAAAATGTAGTTCAGGATATAGCTTATTTTATGAAAATGAAGTCAGATCCAGATTCATTTTTAAAATGGTTTGAAGTTAGGATGAGAAGGTCTTTTGTAGAATTTAATCACCTTCAAGAAAATAATCTTCATATATATGTCTTAAAACATGATTTGGGATATAATTGGTCTTTATATCACCAAAAAATATTAGAAAAAATTTTTAATGAAATTTTTAATAAACCTATTATAATAACAATATCTGATTTTATGCTTACAATCCAATTTGAAAGATAGTTTCAATAAATATCTTCAAGATTATTTAGAAGAACATTTATCATTCCTCTATTATTTCTAAAATTTTATAACTCTTATATTACAGTTATTTTTATTTAATTCGTTGAGGTAAAATACTAATGAATAGTTCTTAATTAATATCCTTAAAATAAGATCATGATTTTAATTTGAAGGTTTTAAAGGGATTAAAAATTCTCTATAAATTTATATAATAGTATAAGGACATTGTCTTGGTTAGTTTATATTATTCGATCCCAATTTACTAACAAAAGTATAGTTAAAACAATTAATAATATGTTTCTAAAAACTGATATGAATCTATAATAATTAATTTTATTGAATTTTATTGAAGTATATAATACTTTATGATCTAAATAAATTAGATTGAAGAATAACTTAATCCATTATTACATAAGCCACAACTAATAGTATAACATATACAGTTATTATCATTTAATCTAACATTTTGAAATGTAATAGGATATTCATTCTTATAACTATCTTTATTAGGGATTAGTACATTATGAGGGAAAAATGTAATTGACTCTGAATCATTTTTATCTACTAAACCGAACATAAGTTGAGAAATCTCTATTTGATATCTTATGGGATAACTAAAATGGCCTGTTTTATTCCACCATTCAATTCCTGTAAATTGATTTAATATTTTATACTCAAAATTTGTATCTTTAATATTAAGATTAAATGTTTCTGATTTATTTATCGTTTGATCTGTTAATATAAAATTTATTTGGTAATTTTTTCGGTCTATATGAATTATACGCTGATAAGAATGATAAATTATAGGTAGGATATTCTTAAATCTATATCTATTTATACCCAAAAAAATTGCCTCAAAATAGTTTTGATTATCAAACTGACATATGAGATTTAATTCGACTGAAAAATTTTGAATATTAAATAGTTCTAGCAAATATAGCATCCAAGATTTATTAGGTATTTGATTTCCTA
>DAIPKY010000073.1:0-7564 GCA_036769505.1 Nitrososphaeraceae archaeon | reverse complement strand
TTTTAAATGGTATATTAAAAATTGGAGGCCAAGATAGTAAAAATTAACAATTTTGTTTTAATAATAATTTAGTGGGTTTTATATTAACAAACTTTTTTTAATTGCTGAGAATATAAATTATAGAATGATACCCTATGAATTTATTTATTCATTTATAAATACTATATTACATCTTGACCCATCAATCCGTTGGGTTGGTTTAACCAACAGAGAAGGATTAATTCTTAATGAAAAATCTCGGGAGGATCTGCATCCTCTCCTTACAGAAGAAGAGAATGAGGAGTATGCTTCAAATGCAATTTCAAGACAAAGAACACGGTCAAAATTTGAACAAAAAATAGGTAAATTAATATATGCTTTTGGAAAATATGAAAAATTAAATAGAGCTACTATTCCTATAAATGGAAATTACTTTTTGCTATTAAGTATAGATTCAGACGAACTCAACTTTGATAAAATAATTATGGATCGAGTTTTACCTTTAATTAATGAAACGAAAGAACAATTTGTATCGCTATAAAAAATTTATTAACAGTGTTATTATACAATAATGAAGATAAAATCAAATTTTTTAAATATCAAAAATTTCTGAAATTATTTTGATTCTATCTTAGTAGTAGTGATGATCTCGAAAAGTATAATTTCCTTATATTAAGTGAATAACTTATATATTAATATTATATTTCTGGGTACGAAATATAATGAATGTTAATTGTCCATTTTAAAATAATATGCATGATCTTCATTATATGATTAAAGTAATACAAATTTTTTTAAATTTAATATGTATAATAATTTAGTTTTTATCCTATTAATACTTCTTTATTTTTTATTATCATATACTGTCATTACTAAAGAACAAATAAAAAATGGATAATTTTTAAGCAATAACTAATTATATTGATAGTGTCTTATCGTTTTTAGTATTTGTATTGTCAAGGAAAAAAATTATGATTATCGATGATGAAATTGATATTACGAATTTATTTAAAGATATCCTCACTCATGCTGGATATGAAGTAGATTGTTTTAATGATCCTTTAAAAGCATTAGAAGAGTGTAATATAAATCATAATAAATATGTCTTAATCATTTCAGATGTTAGAATGCCTACAATGAGTGGAATCGAATTGGTAAAAAAGATATCTGAAATTGATGACAACATAAAAGTAATCTTGATGACTGCTTTTGATGTCACAGGTGATGAATTAAAAGAGGTTAAAATTGAAAAATTTCTCAATAAACCGATTTATATAAATAAACTTGTTGATATCGTTAAAATGTCCTTGTACGATTAAAAAATGTATTTCAATTTTTTACTAAAGTAATAATTAACTAGATTTCAATTCAGATTGTAACATTTTATTTTTTAAATATGAATCTATATTCCTTATAACATTAGGATTATCTTCTAGATATTTTTCCATTCTTTTATCACTATATTTTATATATGCATAAGTTATTATTCCATTTTTCGAATTATATCTATATTTAATCGTTATAAATCCAGACAGAATTAGCCCTTCACTCGGGAATTTAATGGCAATTAAATCATAAAGGTTAATTGTATTAGAATGTAATTTTGCCGTCTTTTTATAGTTTTTAGTATTAGACAAGACCTTTGACAGTGATGGTGTATGTTCATCATAACTTGAAGACTTCTCATTATCTTTAAAACAAGTTTCATTAAAGGGCATATCTAATACTGTATATAAGCTAAATAAACTATTTAACAGCTCATGTAAATTATTCTTCGAGCAAGCTAAGATCAGCTAATCATTGAATAATTTCACATAACTATATTGAACCTCTAAATTATTCAAAAAAAACTATATTAAGTATAACAAATAATAGACATAAGTATGGATTCTATATTCTTATAAAGTTAAATAATACTTATAATTAATAAAGATAAATAAATTATGATTTAGTTAATTGTTTGTATTCCTGCTACTATGCTTTCATCTATTCTCACCATTTATTGAAGCTATTTTAGATTTTTATTAAATTAATAATTCTCCTATAATTCGATTACAATATAACTGCTATAATTATTCCCCATAAACATTAATACAATTCATTTATTATCTATAGTCTTACCTCTTAAAATTCAAACATTTAAATTTTATATTGTCTAGCTTTATATATGGAACCGGAGAAAAAAAATATAATTGTCGAGGATTGGCAATCGTTAGTGAACAAACCTGTCTATTCGAGTAATGGAAAGGATATTGGAATTGTTCGCTCCGTGCAGCCCGAATTTCTAATCACTTCATTTGGTTCAATAACCCAGGATCGATATCTTATACCAAAGACTTCTGTTCAATCCTTTAAAAATGGAATTATATATATAAATGAAGAATCGGATTTTGTAAAAGAAAACTTTAAATTTGAATAAGATGGTTTTAAATGGAAAATAAAAATTCTACTAATTCTCCTAATAATGGTATAACTGCTGCAGAACAACTTAAATCTTTGTACGGTAATTTCTTAGCAGAATGTTCAAAATTATTTCCAAAAGTTGATCAAAAACTATTATTAGATATGATTCACCTTGAAACTTCATACAAAGATTGGGAGGGTAGTGTTTTATTAAAGATAGTTTATTCTTCAAATTCTAATGTAGATACAGAAAAAAAGAAAGAGGAAATTTATAAACTGTTTCAAAAGATGCCTGATGAGGTTATCGAAGGTAGAACACTGAGAGTTAAACTTATACGAATGTATATCAAAAACTTAGAAAAATTATTAGCTAGTGATACAGATATTGAATTCATTACTGGTTCAGCGACTTTAGCTCCATCAGATTCTTATTCTGACTCAGCATAAGAATGTTCTAATTACCTTCTTTATTTTAATTATCTTGGTTTCATCTATTAATTTTATTTATCTTCGAAGATATCATTCTAAGAAGACCATTTAATATTTTTAAAATGATATAATATTTATCAAAATTTTTTATTTAAAAGTGACTTTTTCTATGTTTTTATAATAATTTTTTATGTTGGCGCGTATATGTATCATAAAAAAATAGATTTAGGGTAATTAATGCTATATGATTATGGTAGATGATTATGTTCTTTTTCTTTTAGGATCATTCAATTGCGTCTTCTTCCACCACTATGAGAGGCTTTACCCCCTTCTCTAGCAACTCGTGCTCTTGTTTCATCATCAGATGCCTGTAATCCTCTTTCATCATGAGGAGCCTTACCACCTTCTCTAGCAACTCTCGTCCTTGTTTCATCATTGGCCGAAGCCAATCCTCTAGTAGTATTTTTTTGATTATTTTTAGCCATTACCTTTGAATAATCTCTAATTTATTAAAAGGTTATAGATAAATTAAATGATCAAAAATATTTCTTAAATTAAATGTTACAACGATAATGAAAAATTATGAAATTATTTGTTATCGTATTACAGATTTAATACGCAGGGGATGTTAAAGTAAAATTTGTAATTAGTTTTAATCAAAAAATGGATATTGTATTTATAATATTGAATATTGCAAAAATATAAAAATATGAAAAAATACAGGAAAAGGAATAATGTGTATATAGATTTTATGAAGTTAGTTCTCTATGAGTGGTTACGAAAAAGAAAGAGAAAGAAAAATTATAGAACCAGGCTGGTATAATAGGTATCCAACATACGATACATATTATACTCTAGTTATAATTAACCTCGGAAATTAGACATATAATTCCTAAATAATGCAAAAAAGTGAATTAGGAATACAATAAAGAATCATGCTTGCTATCATGAATTAAATACGATTGTTCTTGTTGTTGTTTAATTGATTTAATCAAGTTATTTAACTTATGTTTCATTTCTTCTCCTTCTTTTCTTAATTTGGTTGTATCTACTTTAAAGTTGTTATTAGCGATTATATTTTGTAATACTTCAATTGTCAATGCAGCACCATCTGGATCATGGATGCCGGATTGAGTAGGGATAAAAATTACTGAACAAGAAATATTATGTGATAGACAGGAAGATAATAAACCTCCTGCTATACCTCCTATAAATGAAGTTGAACCTTCTATTAAAGATTCAATATTTACATTTTTTTTGTTATTATCTAAATTAATAATTTTATCGTCGTCACTGGATAAAATAATAGGACTTCGTTCGACATTGGATAAAACCTTAGAATTAATGTCTATAGTAGATCGTGGTTGAATGGTCATCCCATCAATAACAAAAACATCATTAATACCTATATCTTCAGCCCACTTAGCGAGAGCATCTAATACTGAATGCATTCCATCTATCATTATCGGAGCTTCGCATATCAATGCACAAAGAGTTCCATCTATATTTGAATAAATCCTGAAAGGATGGTGTAATTTACCATCCATAAAAATAGCTCCAGGAACTATAAATTCTGACTCACACAAAATTTGTTGCATGTCTAATTTTTTATAACATAATTTATACTAATCGAGCTCACCAAACCAGGACGGAAATCCTGCAATAAGTATAGGATTATTTAATTTTATTGTATTGGGTAGGGAAAATAAAGAAGTTTTCCCATCATAAGAAGAAAACTTGGTATGCTATACCTTTTAAATATTCAATATAAAATGTATTACATACTCTTTAATGATAAAGACTAAAGAACTTATTCAGATCATTAAAATTAAGTTAATTATCCCATACTTTAATGCAATTGTTTAGCAGAAGAAGTGACCAAAATTAGTAAAAATTCATAGATTGAAAAAAATACCTTAAGGTCGTTATCATGAATACTTCATTTTATATTTGGATATGGGCAGTGAATTTAGAAAAATAAAGTTGAAAATTAAGAAGTAATAGAGTAGAAAGAGAAGATCAATCTTGATTTATTTATTGATTAAGTAGTTTTTCCATCTCTTCTTCGGAGGGCTCATTCTTTCTCTCGAATTTTGATGATGCAATAGTGGAAGAAAGATTTAACCATAAAGAACTACCATCATACTTTATAATGTATTTCTTGGGAATATAGTATAAATGAACATTAGCAAATCCTTCTCTAACTACAATAAATTCATTACCAACTTTATCTACATCTCCAATATCTATATTATCAGCAGTTCGAACATGTTTATGAATTATTTCTTCCCATGGAACTTTTAATTCTTCATCCATTCTCTGTGTTTTTATCTCTAACCCAGGTTCTTTTGCCATAAAAGGAATTAATTCATACTCTTCTCCTTTTTCGCTTTCCTGTAATTCTGATTCAAGAGGAGGTGAGTCCCTTTGATATTTTTGAATTATCTGCTCTTTTTCTAGCGAAGAATATATTGTATTACCATCATATTGATGTATATACTTCTTTGGAATGAAATAACGCTTTTTGCTAATCACGCCATCTTCAACCTCCACAAAATATTGTCCTACACCTTTTATCTTACCTATTTCCTTTGTGTCAGATGATTTTACTTCTTTGTCCATGACCTTATCCCAACTCAATTTAGCTCCTTCCTCTTTTGAAAAAAAATCTTGATCATTTCCAGATCCAACCACAGAATATCGAGGTATATCGTTCTCAAAATTAGGATGTTTTTTCTTTAGAAATTCTTTTCTTTCTTTGTAATTATCATCATCCAACATATCATCTGAGGAATTCGATTTATTGGAAAATTTAGTTTTTATTTCATCTTCAGTTAGCGAGAGAATGATGTCATCTCCATCATATCCTTCAATAAAATATTTAGGAACAAAAAAATAATCTTTATCTACTATTCCCTTTTTTATTTGAATATAATCTTGAGAGATTTCTTCTATCTTTCCAATCTCTTTCTTATTTATTGATTTAGCATTTTTACCTTTTGCTTTATCCCACGAAAGACCAACTGTCAATTTTCTTACTAGTAACCTATGCAACATATAATTTATTAGTTTATCAATAATACTCTCTCATGAAAACGAATGATATATTCTTTATATTTAATGTTGATCAACTAGGGTATTATGGAGAACGAGGGAGGTACCTCAGGCCCTACTATATTATGGGATGAAATGAAAGATAAAAAAGTAAAATCGATTGATGGCGAAAACCTAGGAAAAATTGAAAAAATATCTCAAAATCATATCATGGTCGTGGAAGGCTTTATTAAAAAGAAAAGATTTTGGATTCCAAAATTCTTGGCTGATGTATATGATGGAAAATATATATGGTTGGATATTAATCACGAGGAAATTAAAAAACAATATTATTATGATGAAGAACCAGCATCCTCTAAGTATGACTTAGAAATGAGCGAATTTAATACTAAATATGGTAAAAATAAAAGTAAAGATTCTAATGAAAAAATAAAGTTAAAGGAAGGCACTGAATTAAAAACTAAATCTAAGAAAGGTTATAAGAATGTCCGTGATTTAAAATAAATTTGTTTCTTGATTAACCTTTAGACTGAATGTTTGAAATATTGTAAATTCAATAATTAGTCTACTTTGTTGATTATTTTTGCATTAATTTTCAACTCAAGTTCATACACGTTTAGAATGGAATTACTTAAAACCGTTTTTAGCCGAAAGGGTAATAACAGTAAGTAGATACTATTTTACCTTAAGAGAATGAATTAGCATTTTATAAAAGCTGTGAATCAAACTTTAGGAAATAAGAGTCCACTAAATTATTAAGATAAAAGATATTGTGAATAAACATCATTTTTTATAGATTGTTTTTGGATAGTAAGATCAAGCATATCTTCTAATGTGTGATAATGTTCTAAAAATTCTAAACCTTTAGTGGTAATGGTTAACTTACTCTCTGAGTTAATACTAAGTAAATTTTTCTCAATTAAATGATTCATATATAATTTAAACTGCGTGTTGGAGACAAAGGATCTATGCATCACTTTTGATTTTTTTGCTCCTTCTATTGATGCTTGAAGTATCGAAGAAATTATTTCTATTCTACTTCTGTACTTTGGATTCACAATTAATTATTGACAAGAAAGTATATAATGAATTCTGATTGAATAAATTAGATTTTTAATACTTAAGCTTCTATATGATTAAGACAAAATCTATTTCTACAAGATGTGGTAAGAATTGGAAAAAAATCATGTTGAAATACTTTTTAATAGTTCATAATTACTTTTTTATTTAAATGCTAGTACTCTATCATCAAGAATACGCTTATTTTCTAGCAAATATATTAAATTTTATCTATTATTCAATTTCAATTGTCCTTACCAATTCTGGTATGTAAATAAAGCTTTTTTTAAAAAGAAAATAAACTCTATTTTGTCACGATTAGTATCACATTTTTAAAATGATTATGTTAACTAGTGTTGTGATGGTTTATGAAAAAATAGAATATTGGACAATTAATTAAAAGTTCTATTTATATTAGATTTTATAATAATAGATTATAATTAGTACATTACCAGGTTCAAAAAAAGAATTACAAGAAATATATTAAAATAAAAAAAGGAGTTGTGATGAACACTTATTTAAATAAGTCTCCAATAGCTTTTCCTACATTACTGAGAGGATTATCAGATTGATTACCCTCTTGTCCTCCTCCTGCTGTTTGGTTACCTTGTTGTTGTCCTCCTCCTGCTGTTTGGTTACC
>DAIPKY010000072.1:0-7564 GCA_036769505.1 Nitrososphaeraceae archaeon | reverse complement strand
ACAATAAAGGATTAAAACCTATATGTGAAAAATGTGGTCTTGGATGTTATTCTATACTTGTTGCACAAGGAATCAAAGGAACTAATTGAAGAAGAAAGGTTTCTATATAGAAATAAAAGGTCACAAGGTAAGATATAATGATTAATACAATTATCTTAATTTTAAAATATTGAATTATAATATGTTATTATCTTGAAGTCAGTACTTGAGAAATATTACAATTAAAATTACTTTTAACTAAATGGATTCTATCTAGTGAATCGATTAGTAAAGTCTATGTTAATATGAAGATATGATAATTATTATTAATTATCAATTTTTTATATTTGATATATAATATATACACTTATTTATAATTTTAATGTAATAGAAAATAGGCAATTTATATCATCATCTATTCGAACAATATCTTTAAGAAATTAATAATTTTTCTACAGTATTTGTAAAGATCTTATTATTAACAGGTTTTCTCATAATTTGGTCTTGGGAGATTCCAGGAACTATACTTATTAATTCATCTAAGATATCCAAAGCTGTTATAAATAGAATCTTGATGGTAGGATCTATAGCTTTTATTTGCTGATGTAACTGAAAACCATTCAAATTTTTCATTCGTATGTCAAGTACTACTAACAGGTTATTAAAATCGGAAAGATCCTTGATATAATTGAGTGCAATAGAAGGATCTGTAAATGAAGTAATACTATAATCATAATTTTCTAAAATTAAACGGTATGTAAAAAGTATATCCTGTTCATCATCTACTAAAATTATTTTTTGCTTGTTATTATTTTTCTTGTTGGGAGAAGATAAATCATTTTCCTTTCTACTAGAATAACGGTTATCCTGATCATGCGTAACAGATGATAAGTTTAATTGTTTAACAGAAACAGAACATTTATCATTAAAATTTGTACTTTTCTGTATAAGTGTATTCTTTCTTTTCAATTTATATGTAGGATATCCTGTAGAATTTGTTATCTTATATACACTATTTTCTACGAAATCGAAATCATTAAAAACTAAAGGTAATGATTTTAGAACTCTATAAAAATTATCTCCAATAATTATTTCATTTGGAACAGACAAAGAAGAGTTTATCTTTGAACAGAGGTTGATAGTCGAGCCAAATAAATCTACTTGACTGTAATCACCAACTAAAGCTAAATCCAATAGTCCATAATCTAAACTAATTTTATAGCTGAATGGTGGTAAATTTTGATTACAAAGTTCTTTATTAATCTTATATCTTTCATTTAAAATCTTGAATTCACAATCAATAGCTTCTCTAAACGCATCCAAGTTATTAGAATCCGAGGTTTTAGGGAAGTAAAATAATAGGCAATCGCCAATATTTTTTATAACTTTTCCACTGCTACTTTTAATTGAGTCAGATACCGAATTTATAAACGTAGAATAATACTTTCTGATATAATCTAAACCCTCCATTGTAATGGTATTTTTCGTTGAATCAACCAAATCAATAAAGCCTACACAGCTTTTTATGGAGTCTCCTGAAAATCTTATTCCTTTCGAAGATAAATTTTGAATAGGTATGACATCTCCTATGTTCGTTGTGAATAATATGAATTATGTACTAAAATAGTAATAACAAAACTGGATTTTATATGGTAATTCATTTATTCTTTCATTATAACTAAACTGATAATGATATAAAAAGGATTTGATCAAAGTACTGACAGAGTAATAAACTATTTTAGCAATTGAAATATATCATATATATTACTAATTTGAGAAGTTTATTTAATATCAACATATTTGACGAATAAATAGTACTTTTTACATTGATTTTTAAATTTATTAAAGTTTTTACATTACTTTTTTTCTGATAAAAAATCACAAATCTTTCGGCGCCGAAAAAATAGATGAATAATCTCGTATACGTTACTTAGTAATAGGTAGACTGAATGCAAAGGTTGATCCTTTACCATCACCATTGACCATACCATTATTAATAGCCCATATTCTTCCTCCATGTCTTTCAATTATGCTCTTGCAAATGAACAAGCCCAATCCCGTTCCTCCTTCTTCTTTAGATTTAGTAGCAAATTTCGTAAAAAGTTTTGGAAATATCTGTTTATCTATGCCTATTCCTGTATCTTTTATACTAACAACAATTTCATCATTATCATTATTGATTTTTTTTCTTTCAACAATAATAGTAATGCTACCTTCATTAGTAAACTTGATGGCATTATTTAAGAGATTAGAAACGACTTGAATTAGCCTATTCCTATCAGCCTCTACCAAAATTATTTCATCGTTAATATGAGATTCATAAAACAATTTTAGATTCTTTTTATGTCGTATCATCTTTTGTTCATTTTCTTTTAATATTTCTGTTATGATTTCATTAAGATTAAATTTTTCTTTGTGTAGACTTAGGGTTCCACTTTCAATTCTTGCAACTTCCAATATATCTTCCTCAAGTTGCATAAGTCTTTTTGAGTTCCGAATGATAATATCTAAAATGTTTTCTATTTTTTCGATATCTATTTCTTTACTCCTTTTTATATTTTCTATTTCTTGATGTCGAAGTAATTCTGAAAGTCCTAGTATTGGTTGTATAGGATTTCTCAGTTCATGTGCTGCTATATTTATAAACTCATCCTTTAGTTGATCCCTATATTCTAAGTCTTTGTTTGCATTTTCAAGGTCCTTTGTTAATTGATTCTGTTTTTTAATATAGTTTTTTATAGAGGTCACCATAGAATTGAATGATTCTATTAGAGATGAAAGTTCATCACCATTAATTTTGTTTTTAACTAATACATCAAGATTCCCTTTTTTTACTTCAATTGTTGCCCTAGTGAGAGCAAATATTGGTTTTAATATTTTTCTTACAAGGTAAAGTACAAAAGCAGCAGTGACTCCGATATTTAATACAGCAAAAAGTCTCTGTAGAAATAGTGAGTTTTGTGAACTATCTTTCGCAAATTCTCCTAATTTTGTAACCAATACATTTGATGAATCTACTAAAGATAATGCTTCTGCTTCTAGTGTTGTTTTTATATTTTCCTCTATTGATATTGAGGATGATGAAAAAGAAGGAGAAGTTATTGCTGCTGATGTGACTACTCCTACTACTGGACTAATTATTTGATTTTGTTTTAAAACATTTTTTGTTAATATTGTTTTCAATAAAATCCATTTCTGATATATGTTATCCCAATCCCTAGAGAATTCAGGAGGCAATGGTTTTAGATCAATACCTGATATGTGACCACCATTTTTTAAAATCAAAATGTTTGACTCAAGTTGATCAATAGCTATATCAATCTTGGAAGTTTCACTACTATTTTCCATCATAAAATATTCTGCTGTACTAAACATAAGATTAGAAGTAAGAAATCTGTTTTTACCTGCAATATTTATTGAATTTCCTAGATAAGTCATTTGTGATTGGTAATACGACAGTATAACTAAACTAATAACGATAAAAAAAATTTGAATAAAAACTAATATCCCTATTCTTCTGCCTATTTTAGAGCGAATAAGTTTAAAAGCATCAGCAGAAAAGTCTAACACAATTATATATCCTGAGAGATCTATTTGGACATATTGTTTATTAGAATAATTAATGGAGAGAACGATAAGGTTAACGAAAATGCATTAGACCACTTATCTGATCAACTACTATTTTAACTCAAAGAATTCAAGAAAGAGATATAAAAACAAATCAAATAATATGCTCTTATTTCCCATTTGCTATTTAGTGAAGGAACAAATGCAGCTTTTAATATTCTTATCTAAGAACAATACTATATAATAATTCCATCATCAATAGCCACTATTCTAAAAATGGTTTCAAAACCTGAATATCCGTAACAACTACGTTGGAGGTATTCATTAAATATTAGAAAAATATTTGAGAATGATAGAATATTTTTATTAAAATAAAGAAACAAAAATTCTAACTAAGATTTTACTAGTTTTTTATACTTTTGAGATTTATTCACTTTTTATGAAGAATATTTATTTGCAAATTCTTCATTTATTTTAGTTTTTGTGTCCTATAGTTGTTGTTATGATTTGATTTGAATTGGATTATCATAGTTGTTATTAACAAATATCAAATCAAAACTCGTTCAATAAATAGCACATATACAAATTGTAATTTTATTTCTATAGGATCAAATAAAAGCAATAACGACTTTATTTGTTTTCTGCTGCATTTTTATACTGCTATTCTTCTATCTTATCCTATGCTTAATTCAGAAATAGAACATAAAAGGAATCCAACTCATAAAATTAATTCCTTATTTGTTAATAGATGGTCACCTAGATCGATGACAGGCGAAGATATAGATGATACGGACTTGATGTCACTTTTTGAAGCTGGTAGGTGGGCGCCATCCTCATTTAATAATCAACCATGGAGGTTTATCTATGCAAAAAGAAATACCGAAAGTTGGAATAAACTCTTTGATTTATTGTATGAAGGCAATAAAGTATGGGCAAAAAATGCTGCTGCTTTAGTTGTTGTTATTTCAAGAAAGAATTTTGAATATAATGAAAAGCCTTCAATTACACATCAGTTTGATGCAGGTGCAGCATGGCAGAATTTAGCTTTAGAGGCTTTTGATCGGGGAATTGTTACACATGGAATGGAAGGATTTGACTATCAACGAGCTAGGGTAGACTTGGGCATTCCTGAATCCTATGATGTTATGGCGATGATTGCTATTGGAAAGAGAGGATCTAAAGAAAATCTTCCACCTAAACTTCAGGAACTTGAATTCCCAAATGATAGAAAACCATTGATAGAAATAGTGATGGAAGGATATTTTCGAGTAACAGCCGAAAAGCATTAGTTATTCTTTTTTATTCGACAATTTTTGTTTTAAAATTGGATCCAAGCATTTTTTTCCTTGACTTATATTTTCTTATACAAATTTTCTCATATACAAAAAAGACGAGGATATTAACAAAAAGTTGACTTTGATTATCTACATCTGAATTTATTTTTTTATTTATAAATAATGCTTTTTCTTTTTTTTACAACTTACTAAAAATATACTTGATAACTTTATTGTTACTTACTATTTTAAATAATTATCTTACTTTACCCAATGACAATAAGTGAGTTTAAAAATGGGAAATAAACTTGAAGGAAAAATTGCTGTCATTACTGGAGGAAACAGTGGTATTGGTTTAGCTACTGCAAAGAGATTTGTAGCAGAGGGAGCATACGTTTTCATCACAGGTCGCCGTCAAAAAGAACTTGATTCGGCCGTATCGGAGATAAGTAAAAACGTCCGTGGTATTCAAAGTGATGTGTCTAATTTAGCAGATCTTGATAAGTTGTACGATGTGGTGAAGGATCAAAAAGGCAGTATCGATATTCTATTTGCAAACGCCGGTATTGCACAATTTGCTCCATTGGGAGAAATTACCGAAGAACACTTTGACAAAATATTCCGTATTAATGTAAAAGGGCTTCTGTTTACTGTTCAAAAAGCACTTCCGCTGTTTCAGGAGGGAGGTGGTTCGATAATTTTGAATGCTTCCATAGGTTCATCCAAAGGAGTTGAGGAGTCTAGTGTTTACAGTGCAACCAAGGCTGCAATACGTTCGTTTGCTCGTACATGGACTGTTGATCTGAGACACAGAAAGATACGTATCAATGCCATCAGTCCTGGTCCAATCGACACACCGATCTTTAGCAATCTAATGCAAAATGAGGAACAGAGCGAGAAATTCAAGAAGAATATTGTGAACACTGTACCTATGGGAAGGATGGGCAGTCCTGACGAGGTAGCAAACGCTGTCTCATTTCTTGCATCAGATGATAGCAGTTATATCACAGGTATAGAACTGTTTGTTGATGGAGGTCTAGCGCAAATTTAGGTAGATACTCTCTTTTTCCTTCTCTCTTTTCATGCAATCTGATGGTCTAGTTTAAAGAAAATATTTAGTTACAAAATATACAGATAAATAATAATGTTTCCAAAAACTACCTTAATAATAAAGTGTACATCATAATATTTTAGGAAATTTCAAACAGCTCAGATGTACTGATTTATTTTTTTTCTATGTATAACATTTTATATAACTTAATTTTTACAAACAGTCAAGAACCAAATATTATTATATACAACTCCAGCATTATTCTAAATAGATAATTAGGCCTCTCCAATTTACAATTATCGATGCACCTTCAATAGTAGTACTATTACCTGAAGGAGTCGAATATCTATCTTAGACACTGAAAGCAGCAGAGCAAGTCTGATTGAGAGATTGAAAGAAAAAACTTGTTATTATGTCTAAAGAAAAAATAAAAGAAAATTGAAATAACGAAATTATATCTTATTTGAATTATAAAATTGTGTGTCAAAATCTATTGATCTACTTCATTTAAGTACCTACAAATAAGTTTATTATTCTAAAAATTTAAAAATAACATTCAGATAATATACAAAAATAATTTGTTAGAATGAAACATAGCATGAAATATGAGCAGATATTGTAGAGAATGTTTTCTCCTTTCTTATAAGAGAACCTTTGGACAATATGTTACTGTAATTAAGTTGAATTAAATAATAAAGGAAATATTACTGAAAATATCATTATATATAATTATTTAGAAGTATAACAGTTATTATATGTATTAGTTCTTGATACAACATAAATAAAAGGTTATATTAATAAGTTATGTAAGTTAGCATATATTCAATTGGAGTCTCCAATACAAAAACCACCAACAATATCATTACGCTCAAACATATGGATTGTTATTCCAATTAGTGCTTTGATTATAGCCATAGTGACTGCTAACCTTCTGCTTCTAAACTACGTTCACGTATTTACTTCAATTCTATGGACTGGAACAGATATCTTTATGGCATTCTTGCTTGGTCCCATACTTCGAAAGGTAAGTCTTTCAACACGTAAGGAAATCATTTCATGGCTTATGCCAAAAATGGTTTTTTATATGCCAACTGTAGCATCTGTTACAACTACTGCAGGTTACTTCCTGGCTTCAAAAATGGGTTTGATTACCGTAGAATCTCCAGTAGTATACTGGATTACAACTGTACTAATTATTGTTACTATAATGCTTATTCAGGGACTTGGGATTCTTCTTCCAACTAACATTAGAGTCTACCATGAGTTGAGGAAAAAGGACCCTGATATGACCAAAATTCAGAGGCTTATGCGTAGATACGTCACAGTTGTTGCAACTCAAGCAATTCTTCAGTTTGTAATAATATTTATAATGGCAAACTTTGCTACTGGTTTTTTTTTAGATGAAAATAACAGACTAATTTATTGAAAAATTTGAAAGTGCTAAAGATATTTTCATACAGATTAACAACAAATATCTAAAATATATTATGATAAGTATACAGAACTGATTGGACTTGAACTGTATATCTAACAAGGTTCAACGAACGATTACTTTCTCATTATGACTAGGGTTTCTTCTAAATAGCAAAAGCTTTAAATCTTTCAGATTCATATTAGATGAAAGATAGATTGAAAAGCATATCAGCAGTATTAATAACAATATCGGTACTGTCATTAACAGCAGCTGTTTTTT
>DAIPKY010000234.1:0-2520 GCA_036769505.1 Nitrososphaeraceae archaeon | reverse complement strand
CTATACTCAATAATAAAAGACATACTACCATTCGTATGACCTGGTGTATGAATAGCTTTTAATGTAACTTTATCATCTATATCTATTTTATCTCCATCTTTAACATAAATTATATTTTTAAGTTCTGTTTTACTAGTATCATAGTCTTCTAGAGAGCTAAAATATAGTCGAATTCTTTCCATATTTGTTTCTGTTGTTATAGTTTTGACTAGTTTTACAATTCCAGACACGTGGTCGGCATGTTGATGAGTATCAAGTAATTGTGTTATTTGCAATTCATTGTCCTGTGTAATTTTTAAAAAAGATTCATAAATTTCACTACTTGGATCTATAACTGTTGCTGTTTTATCTTTTTTTGATGATATAATATAACCAATGCATCCTTTTGATATTCTTCTAATTTGCCATATTTTAAATGGAGCTTCTTTTTGAACAGGAATCTCTGCAACATCATAGACTTTATTCCATCCAGCCATTCCTCCTTTTACGCTTTTTACATTATATCCTAATTGATGTAGTATCTTTGCAGCAATCATAGATCTCTGTCCATGGGCACAAACCGTAAAAATTTCCTTTTCTTTAGGAATTTCTTTAAATAAAGTAGGATCATTCATGAATAAACGATCAACAGGAATTAATTTAGGATTATTATGTTTTTCATAGGATATTCTCCATGCCTCATACTCTTGAGGGGTTCGAACATCTAAAAGAAAAATATTTTCATTATTATCTATTTTCTTTTTTAATTCCTCGGGATCTATTTCTTGATTCCCTTTTATGGCTTTGCTATACATATTCTACCATATATAATTAATCATATTTGTAGGTTTAAACTTAATTAAACAACAATATAGTTATTATTACAATTTAAGACATTGTGTATAGGGTTTTCATGTATCCAATTAGTGATTACACTATTCAAATAAAATGATACAAGAGTGATATAGTTGGATGTCAGGATTTACATTACTATATATTTTTTATCCTATATATGAAAGGTTTTTGTCGTCAAATTTTTTGATTTGAGTAAAACTTGTTTCAAAGTTATTATTGGATATCATTTGTAATTGTGGAAATGCCCCTAATGGATTATATGCAAATTTGGTTGTTGTATGATCTTTTCCAAACATATCAAAACATAATTTATAAGTCATTTTTCTGACTTTATTTTCATCTATTATTCCTAAACTGTGTAAGTATTCATGAGCTAAAACTGCAAAAATATAAGAATTGTATTCCTCCTTGGATTTTGTATTTTTTATGTATTCTAATATATATCGATTAGCAACTATTATATTTGAACCTAAAACATGATATGCTCCTAGACTACTTGGCATTCCTTGTAATATTAAATTTAGTCCAGTTCTGTTCATTTTAAAAACAGTAGATATAGAAGTTTTTATAAATTCAAATATCTCTTTAAAATCTTGTAGTTGATTTAACTTGTCTTTATTATTTTGTATTTCTAAAACTTTTTGGTTTATTTTTTATATCTCCTGATATAATAGGGTTCTTCGATTTAATAAATTTTTGTTATTGATAATGAAATGGTATTAAGATGATTGTATTCAAAATAGTATAATAATACATTTCTTTTTCTAATCCATTGGTTTACTATTAATGTTAACGGCATATCAATCAGATACAAATAATATTCTGTACATCTAACACAAATTTTATTTTATTCTGACTTACTGTTCATGATTAATGAATTATATCTACTACTACTAGTATATCCTATAAAGTAATAATTTAATTAGTAATAATTATCTAACTGTAAAATATCTTGTAGTATAATATTTACAAATGTCTAATAATAATCAAAAAAGAGTAGTAGTCATTACAGGATCTAGTAGAGGAATAGGAAAAGCGATTGCAAAGGAATTTGCAAAAAATAATTATTCTGTTTTGTTGAATGCAAGGGAGGAAAAAGAATTAATAGAAACAGTACAAGAAATAAAAAATGAAATTAGTGACCCAGATCACATTGAATATTTAACGGGAGATATTTCAGAGGAAAAAGTTTGCATTTCCTTAATTGAAGAAGCTATAAACAAATTTGGAAGAATTAATGTTTTGGTTAATAATGCTGGCATAAGTGGACCGTCACAAAGAACAAATAGTATAACATCCAAAGATTGGGATTATGTTATAGGAGTTAATTTAAGAGGAACGTTTCTTTGTACAAGAGAAGCGTTGAAGTATATGACAAGTGGTAATAACAAGAACAACAACAACAATAAGAATATTAGTCATGTGAATGGTAATAATAAAAATAATAATTATGATTCAAATTTTTCTATAATTAATATTTCATCTGTACATGAATCCATACCTATGCCATATTCTGCCCCATATTCTGCATCAAAAGGAGGAATGGAAATGCTTACTAAGAATATAGCATTAGAAGTAGCGGAAAAAGGAATACGAATAAACGGTATTGCACCTGGTGCAATAAATACACCTATGAATAAAGATATTATGGAAGATCCACAAAAGAAAAAACAAGAGGAAGAAAAA
>DAIPKY010000233.1:0-2534 GCA_036769505.1 Nitrososphaeraceae archaeon | reverse complement strand
GAGCCTGAAATCCCTAGCCCTACCAAGGAGTTTAGCCGCTAGACTCGGCATCAGTAGTCAAGAAAACTGATTCGACCGGGCTTCTCGAGCTATATAGGTTAATACTTGTTCCGATATTTGATTTTATCGAATAAAATTTTCATGTCTTTATTCATATAATGAGTAATCTCTTATCAGCTTGGATATATTATGATCAGATTGAACCTAGTTTTAAATATCTATAAAAATTATTGTAACTTCTATTGCTATTGAATCATTGTTAGATAGATATACGATATTTGGTTATAATAAAATTTTTTTTAAAAAAGGTATAAATTAAAGGTGTTTTTACTGTCTATCTGTTTTATATCTTTATTAAGAAGAATTATTTAATATAATAGTACAATTTTATAAAAAAATAAAAAAAGCAACAATTTGTGTCTCCTCTAGTGTAATCATTAATTCTGGGTACAAAAAAGTATAATGCTAATTTTTTTTATGTAAGATCTAATGTTTATCCTATACAACTTCTCTTTTACGATTAAATTGGAGAAAAATATTTAAAAAAAAAACTTAAGACATTTATTTTTCCTGAGACAAAGGCCGTAATAATATTTCATTAATATTGAGATATTCTGGGGAATCAAGAGAATATATAATTGCATTAGCAATGTCTTCTGCTTTTAATGATTCCATTTCTTTTACAGATTTAACGAACGATTCTAAGGATTTATCGGTAATTGTATTTGGTAATTCTGTAGAGACAACTCCAGGTTCAATGCATGTTACTTTAATATTATAACGTTGACTTAATTCTTGCCTTAAGCCTTCACTAAATGCTGTCACAGCATGTTTGGTAGCACAATATACACTACCGGCTGGAAAAACAATTCTTCCTGCTACTGATGAAATGTTAACAATATGCCCAGATTTGTTTGTCATCATATATGGAATAACAGCGGCAGTACAATACAGTACTCCTTTTAGATTTACATCAATCATTTGTTCCCATTCACTTACTTTAAGATTTTTAAAAAAACTTAGTGGCATAATCCCTGCATTATTAATTAGAATATCAATATGATTCCATGTTTTAGTTACGAAGTTAATAAATGAATCACAATCCTCTTTCTTTGTAACATCAATCTTTTTAACTAACATTTCACCACCGTATTTTTGAACTTCATTTTTCAAAGTTTCGAGTTTTTCTATTCTTCGAGCTCCTGCAGCCACCTTTGCACCTGCCTTTGATAATTTTAAAGCAGTTGCATAACCAATTCCACTACTTGCTCCCGTTACAATTACAACTTTCTGTTTTATCATCTATATGGTAAAACTAGATTCATACCTTTAATTTCTTTTGTTATTATATTTAAAGTAATGATGAAATTCTTACCTGTATATACTAAGATGCAATGAAAATAAAATGATACAGATAAATTATTTCTTGATTAATAAGGAACATTAATTCCACAACAATAAAATTTTCATATTCAATTTAGCTAAAAAATGGAACCAAATAGGTATAATAGTTCTGTTATCCAGGGAGGTATATTGCTTACATATCTCACAATTCAAAACTTTATTAAAAATAATTATGAAAATATATAATTGGAATTATATTTCAATTACTACAAAAAAGGAGAAAGGAAGGGTAATTAGACTAATCAAATCCTTCATTTTCAGCAAGTTTTCCTTTTTCTAAATAAAATTTACACTCAGGAATACATCCTGTAAACTGGTTACACCCTTCTCCATCATAACTCCCTTCACCTTTTTTTCTATTATACCATGAACTTGGATGAAAATACCACTGTTGTTTAAGTTCTTGATATTTAGCTTCTGGACTTAAAATTTTTTTATTTTTATCAATTTTTAAATCAAGAGATGCTAAACTATGTCCCACGAGATTACAGATATAGAATCTACTTATTATGAAGAAGGTAGGATTGATCTATTACAACTTTCTCTATAAAAATTTTGAATAATCGCATATATTTTTTTTATAGTTTTTTGTTAAAGTGAATATATCGATAGGATTAATTCGTAAAACGAGAATTTTTAAAATCTATAAAAGGGATTAATTAGATGAAAATCATCTCTATCATTAAGCTGTAATAGACGTAGAATATAGTAAATAATGATTGTTTTTACCTATTCTCATATAATTGATTGATAAAAATAATAATAGTAGCATAACTGATTGTATTTGATGCCTACAATAAGTATTATTATCCTACGAATGATTATGTATCCTTTTGGTTAAAAATAGAAGAAGAAGTTAAAGTTAACTAGAAGGTAATGTATATTATATTATGAGCGATTTTGCATTCTTTAGGTTCATCAGTAACAACTGGCTTACAGAATCTGAAAAGAGTAATAAAGATGAAATCATCCATATAACAGAAGAAGTTCTGGACTCCAAAGGAATAGAGTGCGACGCTAGAATTAGTAAATTATCCGAAGAACAATTAAAGGAAATTCTTGAAGAAGTAAGAGCTAAAATTAAAAAGAAAAAGAAAAAGAATAATATTACAATAGAATCGGAATCTGAT
>DAIPKY010000232.1:0-2535 GCA_036769505.1 Nitrososphaeraceae archaeon | reverse complement strand
CTAACACATATTTCGTTTTTGCTTTTCTTGTATTTTCTTATTTTTCTAGGATTTAATATCTTTTACACTTCATTTCCTATTCATGCAGTACTTGGTTTAAAATGGTCAATGACAGAAATTGGAATATTTTACGCAGTCTTAAGCGGTATAATGGTTTTGGTTCAAGGCCCAATTTTACGTAAAGCATTACAAAAATTTTCTGAAAATAAGCTTGTTATAATAGGTAGTGTTATCTTAGGTACAAATTTTATCTTGTTTTTATCAAATAATGTTTTGTTAATTTATATAGCTGCAATTTTGTTTGCCGTTGGTAATGGTCTTATGTGGCCATCTCTCCTTTCGATACTTGCAAAAAATGCTGGAACTATTCATCAAGGAGCTATACAAGGCTTTGCGAGTAGTTTTGCAAGTCTAGCAAGTATAATTGGACTAACAATAGGAGGATTTTTATATAATGCCATTGGAGCAACAACTTTTCTAATTAGTGCAGGAGTAATATTTACGGTATTTATAATGTCTTTTCGTCTGTTGAAAATTTAAGATTTTGACTAAGCAGGAGAGAACAAAATAGTAATAAATATGGAGATTTCTCTTTATTAAGAAAGAGTAAAAAACTAAAACTCTTCTGAAAGTTTTTTGTACTTAAGTATAAGTTATAATAATTTCTTATCCACGTACCCATTTATTTCTTATTGAAGGGCTTCCCATTTGTAAGAGTTCTCATAATTGTTAATTCTAATTATCTTAATGTTTTAAAGGCAGGAATAATTAGCAATTAGTTCTAAACATATAAATCCCTTATAACTACGATGGTTTGTTTTAGATCCCTCAGTGAAAATTTCCTAAAAGATATTCTCAAATATTCTTGATTCTTGATTTTATCCTTTAGTTATACATTTAACAATTACAGTAATTGGTTTAGAATTCTTGTAGTAGATGTGTCATGAATATTATTAGTATTAGTATTATTATTGAGTCATATATTATATTTCTATATTAAGTTAAAAATCAATAGCATTTGTTTATAATAATTTGGAAAAAAAAAATAAAATATTATTATTAATTAGTGAAGATGTATTTTAAAAAAAAATTAAAATAATTGTAATATTATTATTCTTTAATTGAGAGGGTTATCTTATCCTAATTGTCCATTTCTGTAATCTTCTATTGCTTCATAGATCTCTTGTTGAGTATTCATTACAAAGGGACCATATCTTGCTATTGGTTCTCTTATCGGAATGCCACCAATTAGTAATAATTCAAGTGGAATTTTTGAATCTTCAACAGCTTTAATATATACTTCTTTTCCATATTTATCAAATATTACTAAGTTGCCTCTTTCAATTATTTTATTATTATTATTTCGTTCAACTATCCCTTTTCCTTTTATTATATATGCAAATACATTGTATTCTTTTGGAATTGGTTGTACTATACTAGAGCCTGATTCTAATTTAAAATGCATATACATAATTGGAGTTATTGTATCAATTACTGCTTTTGAACCTAGTGATTCACCTGCTATAAGTTTGACAATAACATTACCGTCTTCTGTAGTAACAGTTGGAATTTTAGATCGTGGGATTTCTTGATATCTAGGTTTCATCATCTTATTACTTTTAGGAAGATTCACCCATAATTGAAATCCATGCAATTTACCTCCATATTTACTAAATTCTTTTTCTGGCAACTCTGAATGAATCACACCAGATCCAGCAGTCATCCATTGTACATCTCCTGAATTAATAATTCCAGTATGACCTTGTGAATCTTTATGTTCAAATTTTCCTTCTAATAAGTAGGTAACGGTTTCAAATCCTCTGTGGGGATGATCAGGGAAGCCTTTTTGTTTTCCTGGTATTAAATCAGTGGGACCAATTTCATCCAATAGCAGAAATGGATCAAACTCAGAAAGCAAGTTATTTGGAAATGATCTATTCAGTGTTACACCTTCGCCATCTTGTGTCGTTTCGCTTTTTATTATTTGAGAGATAGAACGGCTGCGGCTGGAATTGATAATTTTCTTGGAATTATCTGAATCTAAGGACATTGTTTTTTGTTGTTTTTCAATACCATCTATTAATTTTGTATTATTTATTTTTGACATACTATAATAGACAATTTAATGTATTTAAATGCGGTAGTAATTTTTGACTAAGTAGGTATTTAAATTCTTACTTGCTATAGACAAATTTATTTGAACTTATAAAATAGATACAAGATATAATACTATTCTTTAAATAAATCAAATACATATAATAAATATGGATAATGCTAATAATGCTAAATGTTTCCACATTGGTCAAGTTAATGAGAATATAAAAGGAAATACAAAAGGTTGTGAAGAATGTGAAAAAATTGGTTCAGATTGGGTACATTTACGTCTTTGTCTTTCATGCGGTCATATTGGTTGCTGTGATTCTTCAGTTAATAAACATGGTACAAAACATTATCAGGAAACAAATCACCCTGTTATAAAATCCTATGAACCTGGTGAAAATTGGAAATGGTGTTATGAAGATAATCTCTTTATAG
>DAIPKY010000231.1:0-2543 GCA_036769505.1 Nitrososphaeraceae archaeon | reverse complement strand
AGGACCATCAACTTTAGAATGATCTGTTCCACTTCCTGTAAGAGAGATAGTTGTTTCACCAATAACCGGCTTATTAGGAGAAGCAGTCGTAGATGATTGGATACTAGGGGCACCATGTGAAACTTGCACAGTAGTTGGTATGCTAGGAGAAGAATTTGAAGAAATTTCTTGAATAGATTGAGCAGCAATGAATTTCTGTCGTTTAATAATACAAAGCTGAGAATGCACTTCTTTCATACTTTCTAAAGTTAATTCATTTGAATGAGTCAAAAGAGAGCCACAGTCTATGCAGATAAATTCACGGGCCATGATATATTTTATAGTATGCCATTAATCAATATTTGGTTGAATATATGCTAATATATAAACAAACAAAATATTCTTATGTTATACATGTATACGAAATAGATGTATATGTGATAGGATTAGGATTTTCTTATTGGAAACAAGTAATCTCAACCTTAAGAGATATTATACCAGTATATGATAAAGTTAATAGAGTAATCTCCCTTGGAAAAGATGAATTATATCGTTATGAAGGTATAAGTGGAAATATAAAATCAGGCGACCTTGTTTTGGATGCTGGCTCTGGTTTTGGTAATATGGCCTTGACAACATTTAAAATCCCAGCAGATGATGTGAGGATAGTAATATATGATCCGATAGTTGAAATGTTACAAAGTTCAAGACAACGATTAATTGTTGAATTCATATCCTCTGGTATTTTTGAACATATGCCTTTTAAAGACAATACTTTTGATGTAGTAATGTGCGGTTATTCTTTAAGAGATTCAATTAATTTAGAAATTGCAGTTTCTGAAATTCATCGTATTTTAAAAAAAAATGGGAGATTTCTAATAGTAGATTTAGGCAAACCGGATAATAAGATAATACGATTGGGAGTTTCTATATATTTGAAATATATTATTAAAATTTTTGCTTACATAATAGCAAAAAGAACTGGACTTAAATTTCAAACACTATATGGAACTTTTTTAAAATGGCCACAAAATAAAACATTGAATTTATTGCTAAAAAAGCAATTTTCACAAGTTGATTTTCGAACTAAGTTAATGGGTGGATCGATTATTGTCTCTTCTATAAAATAAATAAGCTGATTTAAATTTGTTTCCATTCAGAATATAACTACTATTACCCTGTTTAATAAATAAGGAATTACTTATTTTTTAATAGTGATCTTGTGACAATTATGATACCTAAGATTGGAAACAAAGATATAAAAAGATAAGGAAAGATTGAAAGAAATATAGAAGGCTCAAACATTCCCATTTTATGATTCCCTCATATACATATTACATTTTTATTTCTTTAAAATGTGCGTAGGCTTCTTTTAGATATCCATCTAATTTAGATTTCCAATTCTCAAAGCCTTCAGGATCTTGTGGATAGTTGTGATAATGTTCTACCAGTTTTTTGTTCATTTGTGATGTATATTTTAAGTCTTCTGCTAAATTTTTATTTAAAGCACCTCTTATTAACATTCCTAGCTTATCGAGTGTACTGAATTCAGGATGTTCACCTTGACTAATTTTTTCAACATCAAATTTTGAAAGAAAATTTTTCATGCCATAATCGATTTGCTCGTTTGATAAACTTTGTAACATTCTCCTGAAAACTTCTAACCCAGCTGTTTTATACCCATATTCGTTAATAAAATCAGTATTGTATTTCCAAAGACCATTCTCTGATACATCTGATGCTTGAATTGATTCTACAGCATTTTTTCCTGCAATAGTGGCTGCAATTATTGCTGGGCCAATTCCGCCTGCATCCAAAGGTTTTGGCATCCATGCTGAATCTCCTACTAGCAGATAACCATTACCTACCATACAATCGTTCTGTCTTCTTACCGAAACTTGCCATGTGCCCCATGTATTATCTTTATCTAATTCGGTGTTGGCAAGTTCTGGTTCAGAAATGACTGGATTTAATGTGACATATTCATCGATGAGATTTTTTATATTCTTATTAGTACCATAACTTTTATTATACAAATTAAAAGCTAATTGTTGTACTCCTAATCCTATATTTGCCTTATCTCGACCTTTCGGAAAAACCCATGCATAACCTCCAGGAGCTAATTTTTGATCTAAATGAATTATACAATAATCTGGATCAAAATACGTTTTATCTTCACCATTTACCTTGAAATTATAAATATAACGACCAGTAGATTCTAAATCATTTCTGTCAATCTTTTTTTCAATATGTGATTTGATGGGTAAGTTTGAGCGAAGGACAGATGTTACACCTGTACAATCAATCGTTACTTTTGCAGTTTTTTTTATTATTTTTTTTGTTTTAAGTTCTTCACCTTCTACCCCAATGACAAAATTGTTCTCTCTTAGCAAGGAGCGCAGAGCAATATTTTCCATAACTTCCACTCCTAATTTTCTAGCATCTTGGAGCTGTTTCTTAGGTAAGAGCCTTCTATTGAGTATATAGCCATCGCCATCAAATGAAATTCCAGTTTTATGATCAGGAGAATAGGCTATTACTCCTTTAACAGGATGTTCAATTTC
>DAIPKY010000230.1:0-2546 GCA_036769505.1 Nitrososphaeraceae archaeon | reverse complement strand
TAGAATGGATAACAACTCCTATCTATACTTCAGGATATCTTCTCATGGCTTTTGGACTTTATTGGCACTATAAATTTTTTATTTACAAATGAAAAAGTTAAGTTCTTGATGAATTTTAGTACACATAATTACAATTATAATTATCTACACCAATTACATTTATTTTCTAATCTGATTTATTATCATATTCAATATATATTAAAATCTGTCAATCATCTTAACTAAATTAAATTTTGAAAAATCTTCTTTGATATTTAATAGGTTCATAATTATTGCTCACTCATATACCACTATTTTTTTAGATCATATAAAATTGAAAAAAATTTAAACTTAATCGTTAGCAATAAAATTAAATTTGATTATTTAACTAATCAAAAATTAATTTATTTACTTAATGATCATAAATTAATTTTATAAAAACAGAATTAGAATTCATAGTATTTACTAAGTTCATACTAATAATTGGTTTGTGAATGTGTTCATATTCCTATAGGCTAATGGCTAATTGTTTCTGTTTCTTAAAATAATACTCTACAACATAACAATTATTATCTTCTGTAAATACTGTTGTCAATAATTGTGTGTGTATGAAATGTAAGAAAATAACAGCAATAGAAATCAAGAAGACAGAAATAACCAATACATTCAAGTTTTTTTATTGCCTCTCTTTTATCATTAATTATATTTATGAGAAAGAATTGATAAATATTATACCTTCTTGTATCGTAGGTTGGTAATCTTTGTAAAATTGTCTTCTTCTTCTTTATTGTTTTAAAAGAACTCATGAATAGTTACCTAATTATGAAATATTGCTAAAAACCAAAAAATTTATAATATTATAAATTATCTTATTATTGTGAAATCTATTAGACCAATTATTTCTATTTTATTTACTACTATTTTTCCTATATTGTTTGTAATAACTACTACTACTTTCACATATATTCCCATATTTGGAGATGGTTTATTTATGGAAGAATTATCAGCATCAACCGCTGGACGAGATCTTTCACTCTTGATAAAGATGTCTCCTCCCATAGTTACAACAGAGACCTTAAAAGGTGGTCAAAATCCTTTAATCCAATTTAGATTATCTGATACTGTTACTAATGAAACTCTCAAACATGTAACATATTTGATTGAGATTGAAAAAAGTGGAAAGCGTTTATTATTAGATACTTTTCATTCTCATACTGGTAATCTAGGAATACTGATGAGACCTTCTACTGCTGAACATGTTACAATAAATGGCGAACAAGATCCTATTCTAGCAGCTTATACTGGAGATATGGAACGTCCTGTATCTGCAACAGGACCAATATTTGCTGAGGGAGGACTTTATCACTTTATTGTTACTATAGAAACAATTGATTTTGATAGAACCTTTCTTCCAACAGATAAACAACCAGTGTTTGAAGGTTGGCTAAGTGTAGGTTATACACTAAATAAGGATTTTCAAATTAATGGAGTATCTTATCCTATACAGACAATTTCGTATTATGATGAATTAAATAAATTTAACTATGATTCTTCAAATAATGAATTACAATTTGCAATGCCTTTTGATTGGAATCTTGATAGATTGAAAAAGGTTAATCTTTTTGTCCATGAGGAAATATCCATTTCAAATCCTAGTCCTCTAGCTTCAAATGGCTATGAAGGTACTGTCAATAATATTGATTTGTCTCCTAATTTGATAATGTTAGATAGAACTAATTCAACAAAAGATGTAGTACATTTTATGTTAACAAAACCTGCTGTTATGGATCTTGCTCAGAAAGTAGCAGCAGATAATAATAAAAATAAAAATAATCAAAATATGACAAATGAAATGACATTTACTCTTTCTCCTTCCAAAACTGCTGTTAATCCTGGTGCTATGATAGGTCCTAACTCAATGAATATGTCAATGAATAATGGTGGCAGCGGCGGAGGAGGAGGAAGTGGTATGTGAGAGAATTTCTCTTCTATAGTAATAATCGTAATTGAAAATTACCTCTCTTAAATAGCTCGTATTGATTTCAGAAATCTTTATGTTTGGCATGAACCAATCTTTGTATCCACTTCAATATAAATACATGTAAAAAAGGTGAGATGATATTAATAAAATATAACAAAAAAAGATATACAAGTAAAAGAAGATGAACAACTTCAACATGAACTAAAAAACCGGAAGTTGATTCTACAAAAGGAAGGAGCAAAACTTTAGATCTACTACAAATAAAAATTTATAATAATGGTATCTTATAATTCTACTTTAGATATAATTGATAAAATCTTTTTTACTTTTTCTTCTATGAAGTTAGGACTTATAAGCTAGATCTGTAAATCAATTCCAACTGCTAGATCTAATTGCTTCTACTAAAATATCTTATAAAATCTTTTAATTAAATATGTTTAATGATAAAGTGAATTATGAAAGTTAAAAAATCAAATCATAATAATTATCCTTTTGAACGATTTGCTTCAATTAGGAGATACAGTAGCTTTGATTTCTTCAATAAAGATCCATCTTGGATTTTGTATATTTCAGATACAAGTGGACA
>DAIPKY010000229.1:0-2553 GCA_036769505.1 Nitrososphaeraceae archaeon | reverse complement strand
TTATAAATTTATGAGATCTGATCTTGAACTTTTCAATATCTCTATATGGATATTGGATATGATGATAAATTATAGGCATTACAAAAAACGAGACAGCAAAAGATACGGAATAAAGAGATATCATAAGTATTACGCTATCTTCTATTGTAAACCCCTTGGGAGAGTTTATAGAAATATTTAGTAAAAAACCAAAGATGATTCCAGATACAGAGGTTAAAACACCGCTTTCCTTTAATACACTATCATAGTCTTGAATAATATCGTCTTTTACTAAATCTCCTTCTTTTTCTTTTGATTTTTTTTCTTCATTCACTTTATAACTAATTCTGTTAAAGTTTAAATCTATTTTCGATAAAATATAACTCTTCAATATATGAGTATTGGCCATTTTGATAATAATGAATGGAGAAGGAATTCTACGAAGGATTAGTTTGTGATATAATGCTTTGTCGTAACTCACCAATAAAACAATGTCCTAGATGTTTACTACATTATTGCTTTGAACATGTAAAAACACATTTTCATCCAACAACAGTATCAGCAACTAAAGCAGTAACAGATTGATTCTAGACACATATATATCATAATTTAATAATCATGTAAGACATAACTCATTTCTAGGGATAGATACAAGGCTATGGCTAATGAATCTTATAATTTGCCTATAAGATTGTAAATATATCAATCATTGTTATAGTATTTAATAATTGGAGACAATTTTGTTTTTTCTTTCTTATTCAATAATTGCCATAGCCCACTAAAAATAGAAAGATGGTTGGAGCGAACAGAAATGACATCCTATAAGTAGTAAGGCTATGGCAAGAGAAAGCGTCTTTTGTCCTATACACTTTTTTATAGTGTAGTATCATATAGATCTTAGAATATTTAAAAATCGGTAAACAAGGTTAACAATTAATTATGTAAGTTGAATTGTCATAGATATTTTTCAAAATGTGTATTGGTTACCTAATTCTTTACAGAATAAGAGCATATAGTTAATTTTAATAACTAAATTGCATTATTTTAATTATAATTTGAGTTATCTTAACCAAAAAGAAGCTGAAACAATATTAATTCGTACAATCATGAATCACCCTCCATTATTAGAAGCTACACCTTTAGATTCTGTTTTTACGATATCAAACTTAATGAAAGAAGGTAAAGTGGGTTCGATAATAATTATAGATCAAAGTACAGAACCTGTCGGAATAATCACAGAAAGGGACATTGTGAGAAGAGTAATATCAGATGGCAAAGATCCTACGATTACGAAAGCAATAGATATTATGTCCAAGCCATTAATAACTGTCGAGGAAGATGCTCATTTATACGATGTGGCAAAAAAAATGGTAAAACATAAAATTAGAAGGCTTCCTGTAGTAAACGATAATAATACATTAGTTGGTATTGTGACCGTAACTGATATAATTAAATATTTTCATGAAAAAAACAAAGATGATAACTATCTTGCAAAAGCTATGATTAGATATGGTAAGTATTGGGAGGAATAGAAAACGGTAAATGCTATTGTACTACCAGAAAATTAGCCAATTGTTTATGATATCTCATTTTTATACAGATTAAATTTCCAGATATGGCAATATAAATATTCCATCTGAAACTATTTGAAAATAAGAGATAAATTGATTGTGATAGAAGTCATAGCCTACTTTAATAATGAAGAAAAATTGATTTAGTCATAGAATAATTCTTAATGAAAAGTTATCAACCAAATATTTCTCTCTATCACTTGTTTAAGTATAGGACAAATAGTTAATAAGTAAATGTCTTAACTTAAGTATAATAAAATGATGCATTTTATTTTTTGTAATAACAAAATCTAAATTGTACAAGTTGCTTTATTAGTTGAAAATATAAATAATGACAGCATATCACAAAATATTAGTACCATATGATAGTTCCAAACCATCTGAAACTGCATTAGAACATGCTATACAAATTGCAAAAATGTCTAGTATTTCTTCTGCTGCTAATATTAATATCAATGTTATACTTTTACACGTCGTTCAAGATATACCTGTACCAGCTACTTTTGGAGCTGGCTTATTTAAATCAAATAAAACAGGAGATATGATTACATTGGAACAATATCTAAAAGATATCACACTAGAAATTAAAACAGATGTTAAAAAGATGTTCGAAGAGAATATAGATAAATATAGAAATATTGAAAATGTTTCTTTACAATCAGAAGTGTTAATTGGTGATCCATCTAACGAAATACTACAATTTGCTAATGATGAAAAAGTAGACCTAATAATAATCGGCACTACTGGATTAAGTGGATTTTCAAAATTTGTATTTGGTAGTGTAGCCAGAAATGTGTCTGAAAAAGCTAAATGTCCTGTTATGTTAGTTCGGGAATAAATATAAAAAAATAACTTTTAACTCTTCTACTAATATCATTTATCCAATTCCAAAAACTAGAGGAATTAATATACTCGTTAATATTGTTACCATTACTATTGAAATCAATAAAATGAACATTCATCGCCATGATGACCTAATTCAACATTTGGTATATCAAATGCA
>DAIPKY010000228.1:0-2553 GCA_036769505.1 Nitrososphaeraceae archaeon | reverse complement strand
AGAGGAAGGATATAAAACCAGGCACTGTCGTTAAAATAATAGAAAAAGCAAATCAAAAGACTGGAGAATTGACCGAGGGAATAGTAAAGAAAGTCTTAACCTCTTCAGCAACTCATCCATACGGAATTAAGGTTATTCTAGAGAGCGGCATAGTAGGAAGAGTTAAAGAGATTGTAAATTTATAGGATTAAAGAAAATTCTCAAAAGGCTTCTAAGAGATTGTAATCTTGTTTGTTATTTGTAATTGTTATACTTTTAAAACTTTATTCAACTTCCATTAATTTATTTATTGATTCATGCTTTATTTTTGTAAATCCAATTAAAACTAAAAAATCTGCATATATTTTTAATTTGTCAAAAGAGGAATGGTAGAAGGAGTCTCCACCATAACATTATATTTGTAAAATATAATTTATTTCTATTGTTTCAGGATTCTAATGTAGAAAATTTAAGTCTTGTAAATCAAAATATTATAAAATGTAGTAAATGTGTAAGATTATCAGAATACATCAAAAATGTAGGAACTAAAAAAGTTAAAAGATTCAAAAATTTAAATTATTGGTCCAAACCTGTGTGTGGATTTGGAGATCTAAATGCTAATTTGATCATAATTGGTTTAGCTCCTGCTGCACATGGAGGAAATAGAACAGGAAGAATGTTTACTGGCGATAGTTCGGGAGATTGGCTTATGAAGGCCTTATATAACTATGCTTTTTGTAATCATCCTTTTAGCAATGATACAAATGATGGATTACTATTAAATAATGTTTATATAACCTCCACAGTAAAATGTGCTCCACCAAAAAACAAGCCGTTATTAGTAGAAATTAGTAATTGTAATGAATATCTAACTATGGAATTAAAACTATTAGATAAAACTAGTAAAATATTTTTAACTTTAGGAAAATTAGCTTTTGATGAATTTTGTAAGATTCATAAAATAAAAGGTATTAAATTTAAACATGGATTAATTTATCAAATTGGTAATAGTAATAAAATATTAATCGCCTCATATCATCCTAGTAGACAAAATACCAATACAGGAAAATTAACATGGTCAATGTGGATCAATATTTTTAGACAAATAAGCGACATTTTAGGTTCATGTAGAAACAAGAAATTTTGATATATGTTAAAATATTCTTTGCCAAGAATATTCATAATATAATACAAACAAACAAAACAAAGTCATTTTTTCTTTACATTAATTGAAATTTATAGTCTTATTCATTAATATTATTACTCTAACTAATTTCTAATTTATCCTAAATGTCTGATTCTAAAAAATTTTAATAATTAATTAGTTTCTAGTTTAATGGTTTAAATTAATCCAGCTTTTACTTCATATTGCATTTAACAACAATAATAACTATTTTCTCAACTTTGAGATAAATATGTATAATATAGCAATTATTTCGAATCTTCCCATTATCATATTAAAAGATAAAAGTAATTTAGATATTGAATTCAAATCCATAGTAGTTATTCCTACAGTTAAACCATTATTGGAAATAGTAGTAGCAGCTTCAAATACAGCATCAATAAAAATAATTTTATTTTCACCCAAATAATAGATACATAATGCAGTTATCATTGTAAACAAGATATAAAGAAGAACAACAAACAAGGCCTCTTTAAATGCTTTGTCAGAAAGAATATTAAATTTGTATTTATCTAGAGGAACATTACTAGTACTTCTTGATTGTTTATTACTACTTTTTAATATTTTTTCTTGATAATATGATTTGAATGTTTGTTCGACTTTTTTACGAAATTGAATTGCAGTTGCGGAAATTACTGGATGTTGCTGCTGACGATTATACAGCTGTTTATTGTTATGTGAGGATGTAAATTTTTTACTGTTAACCAATTTTTCGAAAATTAGTAATAGTCTGGCTATTTTTAATCCTCCAGCGGTAGAAAATGCGGTTCCTCCTATTAGCATAACTATAATTAGTAATATTTTACCATTAATTGAAAGATGGGATAAATTAAGATATTGAAAGCCGGTAGTTGTGGAAGCACTAATTACATGAAACATAGAGGAAAGCCAATCATTTTCTGTAAATGAAGGTTCTATAAGCATAAATAAAAAGATAAATATAGTCAAAATTATTAGAAATATTAGAATTTCTTTAACTTCCTTAGTAGCCTCTACGTTTTTACTGAAAATACCAAAATGAAATGCAAAAGGTAATGCCGCAATTATCATTCCACCCATAATTATAGCCAATGTAATTGAATTTTCTGAGGTAAGGATTGTAGAAGTAGGCACAAAGCCACCAGTAGCGAGTGTAGCAAAAGATAATGATATAGAATCTAGTATATTTATATGTCCAAAGATGAAAATTAATAGAACAAAGATTGTGGTATATACTACAAAGATAATACTAATAGTAGAAAGCAATTGTTTGAATCTTAATATTCCACTGCCTAGAAAATATTTCATTCCTGCCAATTTGGTTTCAGGATAATACAAAGCCATAACCAAATATACAAAACTTAATCCACCTACCCATTCTGTATAAGACCTGTAAAATGAAAAACTATCAG
>DAIPKY010000227.1:0-2563 GCA_036769505.1 Nitrososphaeraceae archaeon | reverse complement strand
GTGAATTGACAGGTAAATTAGTTTAAATTATAAAATAAAAAATTGTTATTTCTTATTTAGCAATATTACAGTATTCTGTTGAATTTTCTGACTGTTCGGAGATATGATATAGAAATTTCTATACAATCTAATTGCATAAATTGATGCGGTTATTTTAAAACTTAATAGAATTAAAACATCTGTCCTAATATTTTATTATTTAGTCAAGGGAATTTGAACCTATTTTATATAGGATTCACTTATCTTGTATTTAGTTTTTAATATTAGGTAATACATCACAATTAATTTTTTCAAGGAAATTGTAGTCTTCTATTAGATGTTTTGGATATCCACAGATAAAATATTGGTTTGGATATTTATCATTTAATACATCAATATCATTATGAATATATGGTTCTTTTAAATTATCATTAAGAGTTTTATTTTTGTCTATTGATAAATCAAAAATGTCCTTCTTAACGTCTTTATCATCTTCTCCCTTTTCATTATTCTCTTTTGCAAAAGAGAGATAAGATGAACAATTAATCAATATACTTATTACAAATGTAATAACAATAATAACCTTATTTAGATTCATAACTAAAAAAATTTAATTTACTATTTATAAATTGTGAATAATTTGTAGTCCTTTTGATTCTAAGAGTGGTGAAACTGCTAACTATATAATCAAACAAAATGATATTAGCAATATCTTTGGTCCTTTTTTCATTTTTAATTTAGGAAATATTTTACTACCAACAATCAGGAGATGCTAAAAAACTATACTTTGCGCAATATTCTGCTGATGTTTCAGAAGATGCACCAGTCATTAAATCATGAACTGTAATGAAAACCAACATACCAATAAAAAATATACCGAAACCACTAAATGCCCATTTTAATGCTTTTTTAATAGAACTTTTTTTAGTTATTGTAGATAACATCATTAACTTTATTCTGTATCTTGTTCTATATAATTATTCTAATACGTTATTCGAAATAAGAATTGTGATATTCTAAAACAATAATCTTTTATTTTTCTTATCTATATTATATATAACAGAAATTGCTTTTCTGTTAAATATCAGTAAGGGTGGAAGTGTCACGTCTAACACCCATTTTATATGAATTCGTTATCGTAAATACTAAAAAAATATTATTGTGTTAACAATGTAACTGACAAAAGTGTGAAAGAACCTAAAAAAAATTCTTGATTACTTTAGTATTCCTTGTCCAAACTTTTACAATTGTATTAGAAAGATTATCAAGAGTATGAAAATAAATAATGCTAGTAATGCCTTTCCTAAACCGATTTTTCTACTATCTATAAAAAAGAGGTGGTTAGTTATTAATCATCATATAATCTTGTGTCTGCCTAATGGATGATTGCAACTAGGACATAGTGCTTCCTTTTCGTTTATGCTTTTGTAAAGTAAGAATTCTTCACGATGATGATGTTTATTGAACTTTTTAGATGTGTTGAATGAATTCTTTTGCTTCATTTTTTGTTCCTATCTGATTTTCTAGTATATACTGATACAGTATTTGAATACATTCTGTTTTCTAACAAGATAGAAGAAAAAAAGGATTATACCAAACATTGTATAGATTTGAAATCTGTTCAATTTACTAAACTACTTCATAAAATTGATATATACCAGTTATTAAAAATACTACTCTAAAGTTTCACCTTGATTGTAGTTGTAAAGATAAGGAAAAAACATTATGGCAATCGAAACAGTAAATCCAATTTTTTCAGGTCCCTTATTCTTTGTAGCCGCAATAATGGAAATAGGTGGGGGGGTTATTTGGTTTGGTTGTGGATAAGAGAAAAGAAGTCAATAGTACTGGCTTTACTTGGTGGAATTATTCTGTTTGTTTATGGTATAATTCCCACTTTTCAACCATCACATTTTGGAAGAGTCTATGCAGCATATGGTGGAATTTTAATAATCTCTCTATTCTATGGGGACTAGTTGTTGATAAAAAAGACCTGATAGATATGAGATAATTGGTTCAATTGTAACAGTTTTTGGAGCAATAATAATATTTTATACTCCAAGATAAGTATGGCAATTCAAATAGCTGGATGGATAGCATTCAGTCCAGGAATTTTTGTTTGTATAGTTATGAATGAAACTAAAAGGATTTAAGATAATTGTTCAATACGTTCAAGGAACTTATAGACCTTCTTATATGGGATATTTTCAAAATATTTTAAATCTATAATCACGATATATTAAATTCTAGAAAAATAGGATAACGGTTCTAAAATAGGAGTCTAATTTATAGAGAAACTACTCTCTTATATTTAGCTTTTATTGTTAGAAACTTATTTTAAATGGATGGAATAATATAGCATAAATCTAAGATTGACCTTTCATGTCTTAAATAAAATAAAGATTGATTTAGGTACAATAATTCAAAATTTCAAATTGTATACTAGGTTAAAATTAGTACCTAGTTGTTCTTTCGTTGCTACTGTTGCTGCTGCTGCTGCGGGTATTTACGTCTGAATTTTAAGTAACCTTAATAAGTTAACCATAATTGGAAGAACCATGACTAACCAAATCCCGATGAATAA
>DAIPKY010000226.1:0-2573 GCA_036769505.1 Nitrososphaeraceae archaeon | reverse complement strand
ATGGGAACCTATATGTGGTATCAGGACTAAAGCAATCAAAAACAGCAAAGTTTGGAGCAGTTTTTAGGATTGTACCATCTGGTTTGGACAAATTAGACATACCAAAACAACAACATATGCAAGATGGAAAAAGCAACATTAACCAGAGTATAACTAATACTAATACTACTACCAATAGTATTATAGTATCAAATCAAGAAAACCATTATAAAAAAACAAATACAAATGTACTTGTTAACATAGCTCCAAAGCCATCTAATACAACTAAAACAATAGATGTAAAAGCTTGGGATAATCTTATGAGACAGAAGTTAGACCAAACATTACATTAAACCCAAATAAAATAGATACAAGTCAGAAAATAATAAAGTAATATAGAAAAAAATAGTTTAGAAAATAAATTGTTATTTTGGTGATTTTATGAGGAACTATTACTTCTTATATATTCATGATATTAGTTTATTATCTCAATCTTCTTGTTATTAGTAAAATTGAATCTTCTATTTTAATAGATAGTTTTAACGATATTTATTTTATTTTTCTCCTGTTTGTATTTACAAAACAGAATGTCAAATGGCAATGCTAAAAGGACAAGTCAAATCTGAAATGGTGGATGTTCAAAAGGAGTTTAATATAATAGAAGGATATACAATTACTAGAACATTTGCATTTGACAGAAATACCGATATGGGTCCAATACAAATTGGAGATAGATTTCATGCATGTGTAATAGGAAAAGAATTGTATCCACCCGAAGGTTCTGAATGTGAAAAAAGACTAATAAAACATCTTGATAAGCCAAATACATTGGCAACCCGGCAACCCGGTAATAAATGCATTTACAAAAACTAATCATTACCAATATTTATAAAATAATATAATATATTTTATTTAAAACACTTGAATGAAGGTACTCAATTTTACTTATTTAATTATTACTATATTTTTTAATAAAAGAGTTTCTTGTTAAGATTCGATATTATGATATATAAAATTTCTATTCACAATAGCGATTCTAAAATTTTATTAAGAATTTCTGCGCACCTTATATAAAGATAATTATTAGTTCTTCTTTGTGAATATTTTTATTATTGGTTTTGCTGTTCTGCTTTTTTTTGTAGTGGTATCTTTAGGGTTTAATAACAATGTAATATCTTTAAATATTGTCTCTGTTTATGGAATAATAATTGAGACCCCCTTTGAAAACAACTATCAAAACCAAAACAACAACAACAACAACTCTTCTGATAATAATGATCTTTTAGTTTTTGACTATTTATCTTCTCTATATGCCAAGGAACAAAAAGAAAAAAAAGAGGATAAATTTGTAATATTGGAATTTGACAGAGGATACAAATCAATATTCACAACAGCAAAACCTATTATGGATAAATTTGGTTTTAAAGCCAGTATATTCATAGCTTGTGATTATATAGAAAATAATAGAGATGGTATGAATTGGAATCAAGTGAGACAATTGTCAGATGATGGGTATGATATTCAATCTCATGGATTAGAACATAAAAGACTTACCGATATCAAATCAGAAAATGAAATTCAGTCTGTCATTAGCGGAGGAAAAGAATGTTTACAAGAGAATGGTTTTAGTCCTACTGTTTTTCAAGCTCCTTACAATAAAGGTGGAGAAGATCCATTTATAGTGGATACTATTGGAAACTATTTTAATTTAGCATTTACAGGTCATTCTGAATTAATGTTTCTTAATTGTGATGGATGGGAGAATTTTGGTTACGATAAGGAAAATTATGATGGAACGACTGACTGTGGACCATATTTTTCTGATGGAACCCCCACCCCTACAAATAAATTAGCCATGAAAGAATGGTCACATGATAGAACTCATTATAAAATTAACAACAATGAGATGAATGAAGATCCCCATGGAAGTAAGGTTTCTTACTCACTTTATATGGAATTTGTCCGAGTAGTTAATAGCCAAACCAAATTCAATGAACCAGGAAAGATAAATGCGATTCCAATTGTTGGATATCATGAAATAGCAAAAGATGATGAAATTGCTACATCACCCGAACTATTTTACTTGGAGATGGAGTATTTAGATGATAATGGATTCAAAGTCATAACTATTGATGATCTTGGATATGATAAATACCAAGAACGATTTTATGTAAAAAATGTTAATACTTTAGGATCAGAATCAAAGTTCTTGGATATAAGCCCTACATGGACCGAAACCATTCGGACACAAACTGTGGCCCATCCTTAAATACCACTTACCAAAGCCATAAATATAGTATTTGATGAGAAGAATTCGCAACAGTACCAGAACCTTGGTCTTTTGCTTCTAACGAGAAGACTCCTTGTGTAACTTCTTTTGGACTGCTCATAGATGGACTGTTAATAGATTTTTATTGTGGTAATAACAAAAGTGTCTAATTCTATTGGCTGCTCATATGATATTATAAATTATGACAAATTCGAAAATAAAGTGAAACTTAGCAAATTATATTAAAACATATATACTCTCTCTAAAATAGAGGTAATTATCATAAGGATTTTCTTGTATGATAACAAAGATAGATAAAAATATT
>DAIPKY010000071.1:0-7753 GCA_036769505.1 Nitrososphaeraceae archaeon | reverse complement strand
TATCTGCACTCATAAGTGCTATTGTAAGTTCAGCAGTTTCGGCAGCAATTAATCATTATATTTATAAGAAACAACAAAATAGGGCTATTACTTTAGATTTAATTCAAAATAATATTAACACATTATCCTCAATTAATATGAGTAATATTTTTATATTTTAAATATTAATATATTATTCTCGCATTTAACTCATTAAAATAAGGGTTGTTTATGTTGTGGATGGATATAAAATATTATTTTAAGTCTTTAATTTTTTAATAAAATCGTTTTTCAAATAAATTAAAATACAAGAATGTTGTAAATATAGGAGATAGGCATGAGTTGTGAATTATTTACTATAGGAATTGTAGCAGGTTTAACTTTAACAGCAACAGCCTTAGTAGTTCAATTCTTCAGTGATAGGAAAAAGGAAGCCCGAAACTTAACAAATGAATTGGAAGTAAATAATTAAAAAAAGTAAAATAATGATTGCATTAAGAACAAGATAGTACACCTCTTTTTATAATTAATACAACAATAAAAAGGGAATTGAGTTATTAATAAAAAGATCAAATATACTGATCAAAATATACGATATACCATTAATCAAATAGTGAATTTTATGTAATACTTACTGAATATAATTAAATTTTTTATATTTAATAGTCAGACTGTAAAATTAGAATATTTTAAAATCTATATTATACTAAAAGCAAATAATACAGTATGATAAATAAAAAACTCTTTAACAATAATTACATGGATAAAAAACAATTTGCAGATAATGATGTTATTCTTAATTGGCTAGTTTTTCAAAAACAAGAAAATGAAAAAAAGATAAACTCCTCAAATACTCAAATTGAAAACAAGTACTATAAAATTTCAATTGACTGTATCAATTTATGTAATAATTTAATTGAAGATCACCAAGATCTTCAAAAAGTTTATGAAGAAATAAGTAAAAAAACTGGTATACTAGAAAAAAAATATAGAAATACAAAAGTCAGATTAGAAAAAGAGATAATTTTTTTAAATATAGAAAATTTGAAAACAATCAAAAAGAAAATTAAGTTAGAACTCGATAAATTTAGTTAAATTCAACTATAATCTAATCTAATAATCTAACTTATTTCTTTTTAAGTGAAATTGTAATAATATAAAAATTTTTAATATTGCAGTTGCTGAAATATTATCTAACATAACAAATGAAATATCTATACAACAATAATAATTTGATATGTGCTAAGGAAAACGATATATATCAATGATTTTTCATATCCAATAACTGCTCTTAATATGTCTATTGATAATGGCACATTTTTCAAGATATTGGTAGCAATTGATGGTTCAGAGAACTCTATGAAAGCATCAGAATATGCCATAGAGAATATAGCAATTAATCAAAAAGCAAATGTACAATTGATTGGAGTTACAGTCATAGAACTTAATCTATCAACCTTTCTAACAACACCTACCTTTGGATTAGAAGAGCATGAAGGAAAAAGGAAACAAGCTAAAGAGTGGTTAAGCAATATTGAAAAAGTGATTCAACGTAAAGATAAAAATATTAAATTTAAATCTGACATTCTAGAGGATCCTACATTAAAAGTAAGTTCTATAATAATAAAACATGCTGAAAATGAGAATGTTGATTTAATAGTAGTTGGAAACCGAGGTAGAACAGGCTTTAAAAGAATGTTATTGGGAAGTGTTGCATCAGACATTGTCACTTATGCCCACTGTCCAGTTTTAGTAGTAAAATAATGAAATTTAATCTGCATTAATCATTAAATATTATACTAATAAAATCAGTCAATAATTTTTTTAGGTTTTTTGTTGAATTTAAATATTGACCAGAACATTAGATTAATTGATTATTCTAAGAACTACTACCTAATCTTTCAATATTCTACAATTGACAAAACTAAACAGAATTTTAGATGCTACGAATTAGTGAAATGAAATCTTTTATGGAATAATAATATTGTTTTAAATTTATACAACAAGCATAACAATATGAGAATATAATCGATGTTATATTATAGTCTTTGATAATGATTGCAAGAGAGAAATGATACTGATTAATGGTTGTTCGTTGATAAGCCATAATGACTGTCGCGATATTATAGATATTTTTTATCACTTTTTTCACAGTTTTTCATAAAGATTTTTATTAGATAATAAAATAAAACATATTATACAAAAAACACGTTTTACACAATGGACATATTTTTCAATAAAAGAAAGCAAAACTAGGGCAGTGTTTTTGACTATTATATTATTTTTTACAAACAACCATGGCGATTTATATAATTTTTAATAACTATATATACATATATATCAAAAATCGATATATGGTGTAAATTAATTCTTTGATTATATGTTTCGTATAAGTCTTTTTTAACTATATTCAACATCTACATGCTTATATGTATATTTTATTCTCTTACAGAAATTTAATCATAAATAGCAAATTTCACTATCTACAAATGAGATGACGACAATGCAACTTTCGTCGTAGTTCCGACGAAAATTAGAAAGATTTCACTTCCTTAGTTGTCGCATTGTCGTAGTGACGTTCAGAGCGACTGTTTCAAACATTTTATTAAAGTTATTTCTGAATCTTTGGAATTGTATTACCACTGAAAATGTTGCCTTATTTTAAATCTACATTAGCAAAAAATAACTCCTAGTAAATAAATTTCTTGGACCATAAATTTCTTTTTCACTAATAACGAAACCAATTATTTCATTTTACATACAAAAATAAAAAATAATGAACATATTCAGAAAATAATGGATAACAACATAAAAATCTTATTTGAAGAATAAAAGTCTATTTTTCAGTTGTTAATTTACAATAGGATTTATATGCTTACAATGTTTCATCAGATCGCTTGGTTTAATTCTAGTAGTGCTACATAAAGAAAATGTAGCAATGAGTAAGAATTCTGAAGTCGCCAAAATCTTTAGAGAAATAGCATTTATTTTACAGACAGCTGAAGAGAAGAAAAGCGAACCTAATACAATCTTTAAAATTAGATCATATAATAGGGCTGCAGATGAAATTCAAAATTTATCTTTCGATATAGATGATATATACAAAAAAGAAAAACTAAAAGGATTGCTAAAAATCCCCTCAATTGGAAAGGCTATTGCTACAAAACTTGAAGAATATATTACAACGGGAAAAATACATTATTACGATGAACTAAAAGAGAAGTTACCAATAGATGTTAGCGAATTTTTCGGTTTAGAAGGTATTGGCCCAAAAACAATAAAGACGCTTTATTTTAATCTCGGAATCAAAAATATCTCTGATTTGGAAAAGGCTGCGTTAGAAGGCAAAATTAAAAGTATTCCTGGATTTTCTCAGAAGAAGGAAGAATTAATTCTAAAGAAGATTCAGTTTTTTAGAAAAGGTGGAGGACGACGACTAATTGGTGAGGTATATCCTTTGGTAAGGCGAATAGAGGAACGGCTTTCAGGAAATATTGGAGTAAAACAAGCAGTAGCTGTCGGTTCCTTTAGACGAATGAAGGAAACGATAGGTGATATTGATTTTTTGGTGTCGGTTATGTCTGAAAAAGATGTAGATAATATAATTGATTATTTTGTAAATATGCCAGAAGTTATGGAGGTAAGTGGTAGAGGATTATCTAAAGCATTTGTCAAACTAAATAATGGAGTTGATGCAGATTTACTTGTTGTACCTCAAGAGAGTTTTGGTGCAGCGATGCAATACTTTACTGGGAGCAAAGAACATGGAGTAGCTATGAGAAAAATAGCCATATCTAAAGGCCTTCGTCTCAACGAATGGGGAGTTTTTGACAAACAGAACCATAGAGTAGCCGGAGCGACCGAAGAAGAAGTGTACAGGGTATTGTGCCTAGATTGGATTCCTCCAGAGATGCGAGAAAATAGAGGAGAAATAAATCTAGCAAAAATGGAGAAAAATGGAATGAAAAAAGAAGAAGAGGAGAAGGCAAGGCTCAGCCAATTAATAGCATATGATGATTTGAAAGGGGACTTACAAGTTCATAGCAATAACACTGATGGTACAATGTCTATAGAAGAAATGGCATTAAATGCAAGAGACAAATTCGGATTGAGTTACATTGCAATCTCGGATCATACGAAAAGCTTGAGGCTTACTAATGGACTAGATGAAAAACAATTGTTAAATCAAGCAAACACAATTGCAGAGCTAAATGACAAAATTAATATAAATAATAGTAATAAGCATTTTCGTATATTATCTTCTGCAGAAGTAAATATTCTAAAGGATGGATCACTTGATATTTCCAATAACGTCTTGGACAAACTAGACATAGTAGGGGCTGCTATTCATTCTCATTTTTCTTTACCAGTAGAGTCACAGACAGCTAGACTCATAAGTGCAGCTCAAAATCCTAGTATTGACATTATATTTCATCCTACAGGCAGAATTATTAATCGAAGAGAAGGATATCCTGTTAATATATCCAAATTGATTGAAGTAGCAAATGAATCCAATACAATCCTTGAAATTGATGCTCATTATGATCGGTTAGATTTAAAAGATGAATTCATACGAATGGCTGTTGAAAATAACGTTAAATTGGTAATTGATTCTGATGCTCATCATCCTTTACATTATGCTTTTCTAATATTCGGTATAGGACAAGCCAGGAGAGGATGGGCTAAGAAGTCTGATATACTTAATACCCTATCAGCTAAAGGATTACTTGATAGCCTCAAGTAGCAGGCCAAAGCGTTCATCATTTATTGGTGAACAAAATAGAAACAGATCCTGTAATATTTAATGTTAATAACGACATTATCCTCTTTTACCATTCATTAGATTTTATAATGAGAAATCGTCGTTGTATAGATCTCATGTTCAATATATTAGATTTTGGATTATTTCATATTGGTTCTCTATTTTTATCTGATAAACTAGTCAACAAGAGTTTAACAGAGATAAATAAAATATTTTCTTAGAAGTACTAAATATTTTAAAAGGCTACATAATGGTTTCTTTATAAATTTAAATACATTTATTCAATCTACATTAACTAACAAAACAAATTTTTTAATAAGTTTTATATTATTGATAATTGTTGAATAGAGAAGAAATTCTTAGAAGTTTATTTACTAACGCCATTGAAGATACGATAGAAACTCTACCTTATACAATTCAAGTATTTCAAGATCCATTATACGATTTAAAGAAAGCAGTAACTAACGATTTGGATTTTCTTTTAGGAGCATTCTTTGCACAAGTACTTTTGTTTTATTCTGTTTATTGTTCAAACAACCAAGATATCAAACCAACAATCGAAGAATCACAGCAATTTCATTATGAATTATTTTCGAAAGCAGAAGAATACAAAATCATGATTAGAGAATTAATGGTAACGGATAATACTTAAGTTTTCAATTAGATTGTAAAGGAAAGCTAAAAGGTAGTAATGGTTTTTGTATTATTCATAAGTTAATAATTAATATAATCTCGATAAAAATAAATGTGAATTTATTTATCTGTAATTCACTAAATCGGACAGTTTGTCGAGAAAACACAAGAGTAATAGACTTTAACCTTTTTGATTGCTTGTATCATTTAACGGTAAGTCCAGTCTTCTTTTTATACATAATCATCATTGTAAGTTATAAGGTCAAGTATGAATTTATCTTAGTTTTTAATCTGATATAATTTAGGTAATAAACAAAATTATAGTTTTGTTATCTAATAATACTAATTAATAGGAAAGTAAATTATCAATCTATTTATTTTAGCAATCTAGAGAGGTAAAAAGAGAGAGAAAACTTCATGAAAAAGGGAATTTGATTAAATTTTTTTGCTAATTAGATATGTATCGTTTCTAATCCTCTTTTACATAACCATAGTAGTCATTGTTGTTATTGTCGTTATACTCCTGTTGTTGTTGTTGTTGCTCATAATTACCATATTTACCATCATCACCATATTGAGGATATTGAGGAGGATAATTATTATCAGGATACTTGCTAGCAGAGGGTGGGAAGAAAATACTTTTAATATTTTGTGGACAACCAAAACTTCCAGTCCAATCAGGACTATCAAATTTAATCAAATCTTCTCCTGGGATGCTACAGAATTTTGTTGTGTTTTCTAATGGCACTTGTGCAACGTCATAATAATTAATTGTACCTCTTATTGTATATCCATAGATGCCAGGATCAATAACCTGTCTATTATAAAAGGTACCAGGTTGACCAAATACTGCAGTGATTGGAACATTTCGTTCAATAGCATCCGCATCTTCAAGACTTTCTGCACGTTGAAAACTTTCAATATTTTTGAAATAGTATTTATCTGCAAAAAATGTGGCATTAGGAATTGGTAATGTAGTTGCAGCATCTGATAAGTCAACTTCTAGATTATGTTTTCCATCATGAATGCCTGGAAGTTTACCATAAGCAGGTTCATTTGTATGCCCCAAGACGACTTGAAAATCATTTGCATGTTCATCTTCAGGTTCTATTATCAGGGTAGCATGTGGAAATGCCATGGCATCATCAATAGAATAAGAACTTGTTGAAATAATGGCGATTCCAGTAAGGATTACTAATATTGCCAGTGATGATTGGAATAATTTCTTCATATGAGAACATTTTATTACAAAAATAAAAATACATCGGTACATTCGTCGAATGTATCATATTTCTTTTATATTCTATTATCATTTTCAAATTCATGTTACCACAAAAATCTACAATATTAGCAGTTATGATGATGGCAACACTATTAAGTTTAGGATCATTATCATCACTGATGCCTTTAGATGTATATGCAAGCCATAGCTATGAAGCAGGAGTTCAAGAAGACAATATATCCGATAACACACATATTGATTTAAGCCAATTAATTTTACCATCAGCAGGAGTCTTTCCATTATATGATTCTAGCCCCAATTTTGTTTCAGGGCATTTTCTATATAGAGCTCCATGTGATCCTGATACTAAAGTACCAATAGTTTCAGTAATTGCAGGTCATATCGATGAATCCGCGAATCTTACACATGTTGACTTTGTTCCATTGTATTATGTTGGTCCTGCTTCTCCTCTAGAAGGCATCTGTGTATATCATGCACATATCCCTGATCCTCTCGAAGGAGGTTCACCAAGAGTAACAGATATTGACTTGGTAAATTATTCTCCTAATCCAATTGCATTCAATCCTGGAGATGCAGTAGATATAAACATTCAGCGAACTCTAGGCAATATAGGTGATTTCTATGAAGGAGATGTACTATTACCACTTCAGTTAGCAGGAGGAAACAATAAAGTTATAGATTTGAATGAAGAAGAACCCGACAATGGTAATGGTAATGGCAATGACGACGATGAAATAGAAGAAGAATAAGATGATAAAGATAATGAAACTAAAAAGTTTTTAAATTTTTTTAGTAGATATTGGTGACAACTCACACAATTTTTTTAATACAGATTTATAATAATAATGTTTTATGCTTCTATAATAATAGTAAATAATATTATACATTCATTGACTATGTCACAAGATTCAGAATTGATATTATATATCTATAGTAAGGACATTAACTTAATTTAATTTTGTATTATACTACCAATTTTTGGAATTTTATCCAGTCAAATACTTATTACTGTACCCTTTTCTCAGCAATGCTCAGCAATGCTCAGGTGCAGCAGCGGTAATAGTAATAATTACACCTGGAGTTTAACTTTCCTGTTTGAATTTCTCTTTTTCTTGTTTAATTAAAGGAATGATTTT
>DAIPKY010000225.1:0-2580 GCA_036769505.1 Nitrososphaeraceae archaeon | reverse complement strand
TTTTTTAACAAATAAATCATAATCTTTATCAGTCCAATCATCCTCTTGCTTAGTGAAGTTTATTTCAAACTCTGAAATATGCAACTTTTCTTACAAATTATATTTACAATATTTAAACGTATTAGAATGGTTATAGTAAATAGATTTCATAATAATACATATATTTTAATTATCATTTTAATGGTTAATAAATTGTATTGTACTAAAGTGGATTCCTCATGTGATTTAGTAAAAAAATCAGAAAAAAAAATTAAAAAGAATATTATAAAGAATATGATGAATAATACATAAAATAAACTCAAGAATAAACGATGCAATCCAGGAAATTATAATACTCAATAGATATTTAATTTTTCATTCCTTTTCAATTAAATTATCAATTATCACCTATTGTCAAAAATTATTTTTAATTAATTCCTTATGAATTTAAAAATTGTTCCCTATCCAATATTTTAAAAATATTTTTCTTATTACTTTTTATTAATCATTTTACTTAGGCAATTCTTAATATTTAATTAATATTATTTTTCTTTTTTTTCCAATATCCAACTATTAAGATGATTATTCCAATAATAATTGTAAAAACTGAAAAAACATATGAGTTAGTTATTATAAAACAATTTCTTTGCAAATCGACAGTTGTATTGTTTTGAGGATCAATATCTAGTGGTGAATTATAATATTCTGATAATTTTGTAAGACAGTTAAAACTTTGGAAATTTAAAAATATACTTAATAGAGCACTTATTATTAATATAAGCGAACCAATAGTATAATACCTATTTCTTCTAGAGGTAATCAAGTAAAATAATAATTTTAAAGATTTCAATTGTGAGTGGAATAATTTAAATTCTCTTGTATTTAAAATTCATTACAGGTAGAAATGCCTTTTTATTCACTTGGTCAATTATGTACTAGAGTTACTAGAGTCCATGTATGAAGAAGAATATAGGAAACAAAGAAAAGTTGTATGCTATCTATTCATTAGATTGTTTTAGTTGGTGTTTTTCAATAGCTGGCTGCTTTGTTTTGTAGGTTATCAAAACAGTATCATTTACATTGTATGAACAATCAGATATCATTCTCGGAATTTTATCTTCTGCTTCAACAATGCAATCACCTTGCTGCTTCATTTTCACCTCTGCCTCTTCTGTTATACTATTGCTAAATAGACTCGTTGCAGATGAGCCCAATATTGCCAATACTAAAGCAACGCCTGCAATAATGAATATAATTGCTAATTTACTAAAAGAAATATTATCAAAACTCATAATGATAAATTGACTGATATAATAATATATTTGAATATTGCGTAAGTAAAATATAAAATGAATTTAGTATAATATTTAAAAAACTAAATCAATAGATCCGTTTTATCATGTCTAATAAGAAATAATTGGAAATTTGATTAAATCAAATGTAACAAATAACAAAGGGTTTATTAGCATAAAAGTATATCAAATAATCGCAGAATTTATTATTTCTGCAACGACTTTTTAGAGTACTAAATAGTTATCTAAACATAATGATAGTATAGAATTATTGAATGAATATTTATTATTCATGTATTGTAAAACTCTACTGATTTCTCATTATAGTAACCATTTTAATTAAATAACATATCATAAATCTTGTTTGCAACCTTTTCACGTTCTATCAAATTTCTAGTGGATGGATTAGACACCCCCCTCCTTTCCCACTTACCCATATCTTTTATCATCTTTGTATTTACTCTACCAGGACATATTGTCATCTACATTAGAACATAATATTTTTTTTAGTAAATACCTAGAAATATTTATTATAATTGGTATTTCAATAAATTTGAGTATTACAAATATATAATAAGATTTGAATTTTATATTGTTATAACCTATTTTTTCCATTATTTTTATAATTCATTAGTTTGTGAAAATTTATCATGATTTCACCAGCAGCAGCATTTTACATATTAGGTAGTCTTTTTCAGTTGGTTATTATGAACATAATCCTATAACAACTTTCAAATAGATAGTGTTCGTATCCAACATAATTAAACATATATAATTGTAATATAGGCTCTATTAATAACTTGAGTATATGAACTTAGTTAACTCCTCTTTAAATATAAAAAATTTTTATAATTTTTATATGAAAAAAAACCTAATTAATAAAAGAAATAAGAAAAAAAATATTCAAAAAAAAATTATAGTAATTGGAATCTCAGTTGCTGTTATTGGTTTAATTGTTTATGGTGGTATCAATTCTTTGAAGTCGTTAAATGGAAATTTTCTTTTATCTCCTCCCAGAAATTTTTTTATGAAGGCAACATATTTGCCAACTGAAGGATACGCATATACTGGTCAATCAACAGGAACTGCCAAGATATTAAATAGTGGAGCAGGTAGCAATAGATTTGGACACGGCCCAACAATTACACTTAATCAAGGCAATACATTATCACTTCATCTTATTAATGAAGATTCAGAAAAACATTCTAAACATAATTTAAATATAGATGAATTTGATGTTCATACAAAAGATTTAGGATATTTTCAAAGCCAAACAGTTACATTTACAGCAAATGAGACCGGAACTTTT
>DAIPKY010000016.1:0-23543 GCA_036769505.1 Nitrososphaeraceae archaeon | reverse complement strand
GATATAGGAGCATTGACATCCAATCCTGCACAACTATAATAATAAACACCATCTTGTATTGCAGGATCAGGAAGAATTTTGTATCCAATATCTTCCCCTGGATAAATAATGGGAATAATGAAGCTTTTTACAGAATCAATTTGAGTTCCATTAATAGAATGAACAGAAGCATATACTGCAATATTTTTAATGATATTAGGACCGGTATTTTTGATTGTACCAACTAGAGCCTTTTCATCGCCAGTAGCAAGATTTGAATAATTCTGTGTTAAGTCCGTGAAAAATGGTTTTGTTACTTCTTTTGTCTCAATAGGATAGGCAAACCCATTAAATAATTCATTACCACCAATAGTGAACTTAAATGGAGCAGCGACATATGGATATATTACATTAGTAAATGTATTGCTTGTTAAAATTGAAGATTGTTTATCTGTTTGAGTTACATTTACACCTATTTTAACTTCTATAGGCTTACCTGCATTATTCTGTACTACTCCTACCAAATTCAACTCTCCATTTAAATCTTTGAAAATTTTTTGGTCTACAATAGAAATTGGAAATTCTGCGTATGACTCAGTAGGTATTAGAATAATGATTATAGAAAATAATATAATAGCCAAAGACGGAACTATTTTTTTATAAAATATTATACTAAACTTCATAAATTTAAACTGATATGATATAATCAGGATTAAATTTCTTTTCATAGATTATTTACTATTATATTACCTTTTTTTCTTTCTAACCGTATTATATTATTTACCTTAATCAGTCTGAAGAGTTTAGGATGTTTTTATCACTAGCATCATGGTTACTGACTGTATTACTGGATGATGATGATGATGATGATGATGATGATGATGATAATGATCCTGTATTACTGCTACTGTCGTCTTCATTAATAATGTCTGGTGCTTGACCACTATCACTAAATCCATTATTGAAAGACTTTTCTATACTTTCACTAGTGGCGCCTTGGTCATTAGATTCTACTATATTTTCACTATTACTAACCTCATTGTTGTCATCAAGATCTTTTGTATCATGATTTTCAAATATTGGTCTTTCACTGTCCATAGGTCCTTCATTATCATTAAGTATATTTTCCTCGATACTAGGAAGATTTCTGCTTAAATCGCTAAAAATATCATTACTAGACTCTTCTCCTTCTCCTTCTTCTAATTGAGCTGGATAATATTGGTACTCGTGCGAAGTAATAGAAAGAAAAATACCACCACCTATTATTATAAACGATAATGATGATAAAGAGTAGTTCATCAATTTATTCAAATTTTCCTTTCCTTTCCGTTGTATATTATTACATCTTCATTTTATAAAGATATCATATGATTATTTATAGTAGCAGACGTTTAAGTACCGTTTTTATGAGTGTAATAAATAACTACTATTTTTTTCTTGATAAAAAAATTATTTTTATATTATTAAAAAAGAATGATATTTGTTGGATGGTATAATTCAAAGATTTTCATTGGTTTATTTTATCTTTTTTATAATGATATTGATATTACAGATACCCCTATCATTTATTTATTCACAAGTGGATGAAACAGTTAGCTCCGAGGGTATTGGTAAGCCATTTTTACCAGTAGGTAGTTATCCTGTTGGAATTGGAATAAATTCTGTTACTAACAAGCTCTATGTCGCAAACCAATTTTCTAACACAGTTACAGTAATAGACGGCAATACAAATATTATTGAAACTACAATTCCAGTAGATAACTTTCCATATGATTTAGAAGTAAATCCCTATACTAATAGAATATATGTGACCAATAGAGGATCGAATACTGTCTCTGTTATTGATGGTTCTACAAATCAAAGACTGTCAAATATCAATGTTGGAGAATCACCTGTAGGAATATCAGTAAATCCTTCAGATAATAGAATATATGTTACAAATTTAGGTAAAGAATCATCATCATATCTATCAATCATAGACGGTATTAGTAATAAAGTTACAGATATCGTGGAATTGAATGGTCTTTTTTATGGTGTAGCGGTAAATCCATTAACAAAAACGATTTATCTTTCTAATCTAAAAAACCATACTGTATCTGTTTTAGATGAAAAAACGAAAAATATTAGTAATAATATTAAATTGAGGGAACAATATATACCTACAGGAATAAATATAAACTATAAAAAAAATGTAATTTATGTAGCAAATTATGGTTCGGATTCCATTTCTGTAATAGATGGAAATACAAATAAAATCAACTCAACAATAAAAGTTGGACAAAACCCAGTAGATATTGTAGTGAATCCATTAACAAATAAAATATATGTATCTAATAACATGGACGATACAGTATCTGTGATAGATGGATTAACTAATAAAAAAATTAAGGATTTATCAGTTAAACCAAATAACAATAAAAACAACATTGGTAATAACGATCCTATCCTTGATATACCTATAAATCTAACATTTCCACTTTTAGCTAATAAATTATCTCTTAATCCTGATACGAACAAAATTTATATCACAAATACAGTTTCGAATGGAGTTATGGTAATTGATGGAAAGACTGATAGTGTAGTTGTCCAGTTATCTGTAGAAATAAAACCAGAAAATGCAGGAACCATAGAATGTAACACTTCAAAGTTACCGTCTCAAAGTTTTTGGTTGCATCCCATAAATACTGAAATAAAATGTACTGCTCATGCATCCCGAGGATACTCATTTGATTTTTGGTCAAATATGATCTCAGATAATAAAAACCCTATAACATTAAACTTAACAGAAAATAACTTATTAGTAGGTCATTTCAAACCCGCTATCTCAACTGAGACATATATTGGAATGGTAGCCGCTATAGTTGGTTCTACCTCTATATTTGCAGGTTGGTATTATAAAAGACGAGAAAGAAGTTATCTTAATAAAAGCATGAATAGAATAGACTTTACTTATGATGCTTTAAAAAACGACAAGGTAGAAGGAGTTAAACAATTGGAAGAGATTAGAAAAGAAATAACTAATTTATTTAAAAAAGGAAAGCTAACAGATTCACATTATAATATTCTGGATAAAAGAATCTCTGAATTAATTAATACTCTTTTAAGAATGAACTGATATATTTCGGCAAAAACATTTAACACAAAATGAAAGAATTTAATTACTTGGTATAGGGTATAAATATAGCAGCTATTTCTCTGTTTGTTTGTTCAAGTACGAGCTGCTAGATATGAGAAATAGTACTTAATAAATATATTAATAAATATGTATACAATTATAATATCATCTTCTTTATAGTTATCATATTCACTATGTTATTATTAAGCTAAAGACATTTATATTCAATTATGAATAAAATTTTTTTTTTAACAATTTTTGTTTGTTTTACATCTTTTATATTGTTATGTTTTATAGTAATTAATAAATCAAATAATCTATATTTTGATAAAATTATAAACGTTGATATATCTCTTTTTATTGCAATAAATGATTTTCATATAAAATTGCCTGCAATGGTTGATCAATTTATGATTGTTATTACTCTGTATGGAAGGGAAATTTTTTTACCATTTGTACTGCTATTGATTTTCATATTAGGAGGTAAAAATGGAAGAAAAACAGTAATTATAACAGGAATATCGATTTTAATCCTGATTCCCATTGTTTCTATAACTAAAGATTATATTGAAAGACCAAGACCTTTTGTTCCTGGCTTTGATCCACTAATGTCTGCAGATACTAATTATTCATTTCCCTCCGGACATTCTACTCTAATAATTGCTGGCTCTATAACTCCCTTGATTTTATTTAAAGGAAATAAAAAATATATTAAAATTTTGCTTATTGTTTTAGTCATTGATGCAGGATTGGTAAGCTTTTCAAGAATTTATGTTGGAGTTCATTATCCATTTGATGTTTTAGGGGGATTTTTTTTAGGAAGCGGAATATCATTGTTCATAATTTGTCTTATAGATAATATACCAAAAATTAGAACTATAATAAGTACTTACAAATTTAAAAATTTTTGAATGATATATTATATAAATTTAAAACTTATACAATATTACAATAAAACTATATGTTATTTTTATCCATTACTCCGATTCTTCTTTTGCTGCCTCTCCTACTCCTTGCCCCCTTCTCTTATCATTCTGTTATCAAATTTATCATTGTAAAGTTAACACAAAATTTTGATCATCTATCTCTTCCTAAATGTGATTTGGTAGGTAAATTCCAATTATATTTCATTGCTAACAGTCTAAATAATGTAATAATAACTATACATATAATCATAGAAATATAGTAATTGAAACTAAAGTATAACAGAATATAAAAGATAATAATTCCTAAAAAACTTGCTGATGCATATAACTCTTTGATGAATACTAATGGAATTTCTTTCACAAAAACATCTCTTATTATTCCTCCACCGATAGCAGTAAAAATACCTGCTACAGACATAGCTAGAAAATTTAATCCCAACATCTCATAAGCAATACTGGAGCCTATTACAGTAAAAACTCCTAAACCTATTGCATCAAACTTTAAAAATAATTTTTCACGTTCCTTAAAAAAAGGATGTAAAAAAAATACAATAACACTTGTAGCTACAGCAATAGTTAGATAATAAGGATCTACTATAATTTTAGGTGGCAATCTGTCCAATAGAAGATCTCGGATTAGCCCTCCAGCTAACCCTGTACTGCTAGCTAATATTATAACTCCCACCATGTCCATTTTGTATTGAATTGCTTTCAGTGCACCAGTTACAGCAAATACCATTACACCAAATAAATCTAATACTTGAAGTAAGAATGGAATCGAGAAAAAAATATTATCCAATTATAAGTATTAGTTATTTCTTTATATTTATTTAAATTGATTAATTTCTCTGTACCTATTAAAACGGATTAATTATAAAATATGTTAATATAATGATTTGCAGCTGCCATATCCTTTATTGTTGAATACAATGTAAACTATGCAATAGAATAAACAAGTTATATGTGAACAAAATCTCTATTTTTTCATCTAGTAAACAGCATTTCGTCGTAGTATAACTTATGCTATTCTATTTTTTTTATTATCTTTTATGAGTACTCGATCAGGACGATTGAAATTTTTTCCATAATAGAATCTTTTGTCGAAAATGCTTCATGCTTTGAAATTATCTCCTTCATCATCCTTGTAAGGTGTTCTAACAACTTGTAATCATTTTAGTACTAAATTTCTTCCGTTTTTCATAAATATTAAAAATTATTTATAGGTGTTCTAACTGACTGTAATTGATTTAAAACCAGGATTAGGCACTCCTGTACGATATTAGACCGTAATATTAAGATTTATTATACAAATTTATCAATAAAATAGAGATTTCGATAATCTAATGTTGTTATTTTACCATTATAATGTTATTACTGCTGAAATAGGTTACATATTTATTTAACTAATTAATTTTATATCAACGAAATTATTTAAGAAATATTGTATATTATACTAAAATACATTAATTAACAATGATTTAAGTCGAACTATTAATTTTTTTATTCAATTATATTTTTAAAATAAAGATCAGCTAAATACTCTATATATATTTTTTAAATTTTGCATAATAAAATCATAGAATTACTTACATAATAATAACGACTATTTAAATAAATACTTTTAAATAATTATATGCTTGTTTTGCTACATGGATAGGATTATCCTGATATGGATATAATTCTACAGTTATAAATCCTTTATATCCGATCTTTTTTATTGTATCGAAAACTTGTTCAAAATCTATAGAGCCTATTCCAGGTATAAGATGATAATGAACTCTATTATTAGCTATGTCTGATAAATGGAAATGCTCTATATAATCAATTAATTTTGATATTGTTGTGGAAGGATCTTCTTTGACACAATAAAAATGCCCAATATCAAAATTTAATTTTATATAATCAGAACATATTATTTTCATTAGTTGTAAAAATTGTTGAGAGTTCTCAATTAGCAGAGAAGGTTCTGGTTCAACTAATATTTTTATATTATTTTCCTCTGCAATAGGTTTGATTTTTTTTAATCCCTCTGCGAATATTTTTAGTAGAATATTTGATTCTTCTTTATTCTTTTGTATGTTAATTGGACCTCCTGGTTCAGTTGATAAATTTTTTGCACCTAAGTTTTTTGCTAAATAAATACAATCTATTGTATGTTTTATCCTCATTTCTCGTAACTTGTTATCATTTTCAATCCAGGAGGGATGATAAACATCTCCTATCGCAAATAATGTAAATGCATTAAGGTTAGAAATACCTATATTCAAATCTGAAATCAAATTTCTTATTTTTTTTGCTTGATCTTTTGAAAACTCTGGAGGATAAGCGTGTGGTATATCACATAAAATTTCTACACCTTTATAACCTATTTTCGCTATCTCTTTTATAGCAAATTCAAGAGAAAATTTCTTAAAAGCATTTGAACTAAATGATAGCATCATTTCTAATTTACCACTAGTGATTATATTCTACTAAATATTCTAACATTACTGAATCTGAGGATTCCATGTAAATTTATTAGATTGTTTGTAAAATTCATAGGCATTAAACATTGTAACTTTTTCTATTTCATTTTTTCTAAATCCTTCCTTTCTCATTTCTCTAGCAACTAATGGCACACTCAATGGATCGGAAATCCCCCAATCAGCTGCACTATTTACCATTATAGAATCTGATCCATTTTTTCTTATAATATCCATTGCTCTCTTTGGTGAAAGTTTTGTTAAAGGATAAACTGAAAGGCCAGCCCACAATCCCAATTCCAATGTTTTTTTTATTGTTTCTTCGGTATTATGATCAATCAGGATTTTCTTTCTATCATATTTGTTACGATTTTGGTTTAGTATTTCTTCAATTCTTTCTATTCCTTTAGTTTTATTTTGATGAGGTAAATGAATCATAATAGGAATCTTTTTGGTGGATGCAATATCAAGTTGTTTTATAAAAATGTCCTCTTCTAATTCGTTAATAAGGTTGTAGCCTATTTCACCAATTGCTACAACTCTTTCCCTGTCTATAAACTTTAACATTGCTTGGAGTGCTTCCAACGCTAGTGGTCTCTGTACAGATTCTTTAGGATTTACAGAAATACATACAAAATGTTCAATTCCAAATTGTTTAGCTCTTGTAGTTTCAAATGATATGAGATGTTCCCAGTAATCAATAAACGTTCCAACAAAAGTTCGTGGACCTCCAAGCCAAAAAGATGGTTGTACTATAACTTCTATTCCTGCTTTAGACATAGCATCATAATCGTCAGTAGTTCGAGAATACATATGAATATGCGGATCGAAGAATCCAGACATTTACTTATAAAATCATTCAAGTTATATTAAATGTATATATTATAACATTCTCAATAAAATTTCATAATGCTATCTGTTATAGTTTTATTTATAATAATAACCAGTTTTTTTACATGAAGTGGATATCTTATAATTAGTTAGAAATTATAGGAAATTTATGTATACAAAGTATTTAATTTTTGATTTTATTTATTGTCTAATATAAGGTAGAAAATATATTACATTTCCATATTAATAGTTAAAATTTAAAAAAATCATACACTAACCAAAATTTGTTTGAACATAAACTACTTTTTTTAATTAAAATTTCATCTCTTTTAATGCTTAAACAAATCGAAAACGAACAACTAATAAGATATTAAATTATTAAGACAACTAGACATTGGAGAATAATCTAAATTCAACAACTACTAACATTAAAAGTATTTATAAATCATCTAATATGTTGTCAATTGATCTTGCAGGAATAGATCTTAGAAATCCACTTCTACTTGCTTCAGGATTTTTAGGCATCTCCCAGGGAGTTTTTACTAGATTATATAATGATGGTTTAGGAGCTATAGTCAGCAAATCAATAAGTGTTAGTCCTTTAGAGGGATATAAAGGTCCTACAGTTGTTTATCTTGGTGAAAAAGGTTATTTAAATGCTGTAGGCCTTGCAAATCCTGGATCTGATGTATTTGCTCATGAAATTATGAATAACCGAATTCCTCTTATTGTTAGTATTGTTGGATCTCGTCAGTCAGATTTTTCAAAACTAATAAATAAATTTGATAAATTGAATATCTTAGCTTATGAGGTTAATCTTTCTTGTCCACATGTGGACAAGATGGGAATGGAAGTTGGTGATGACCCTGATTTGGTAACTAAAATAATTAAGGCTATCAAGATAAGAACTAAAAAACCTGTAATTATCAAAGTTGGAATAGGAAATAGTGATGTTTTAAAACTTGCAACGATAATCCAAGAATCAGGAGCTGATGCGATAACTGCAATAAATACTATCAGAGCAATGGCAATAAATGTAGAGACAGGAATGCCCATTCTTAGCAATAAAGTGGGCGGATTGTCTGGTATCCCTTTAAAACCAATAGGAGTCAGATGTGTTTATGAAATATCTAAAAAAGTCAATATCCCTGTAATTGGATGTGGAGGAATATTTACATGGGAAGATGCAATAGAATACATTTTAGCAGGTGCAACAGCCATAGAATTAGGTTCTGTCATCGGGTCTACAGGTTTTAAAGTGTTCAATCGAATAAAATTAGGAATTACAAGATATTTGCAGAAGAAAGATTACAAGAACGTAAAGGAGATTGTTGGTCTTGCACACAAATATTGATAAAATACGAATGGTTGTTATTGAAGAGGTAATACAGGAAACTCCTTCGGTAAAGACTTTTGTTTTTGATGATGTATTATCTTCAGGTGCAAAACCTGGGCAATTTTTAATGATCTGGATTCCAAGGGCAGAAGAACTTCCAATGAGTGTAATGATCTCAAATAAGAAGAATCATGCTGCTATCACAATACGTAAACATGGCTTTGGATCCACTTCTCTTTTTGAAAAAAAACAAAATGACCTAATTGGGGTACGTGGACCTTATGGCAATTATTTTACTATAAGTAGGCATTTGCAACGTCCTTTGTTAGTAGGAGGTGGAACAGGTTTGGTTCCATTAATGCGTCTAGCTACTTTATTTAGTAAAAAGCAAGAAAAATGTACAATAATTATGGGCGCACAAACACAGAAAGAAATACTTTTCAAAGATCTCGCTGAAGAAATATTAAGCAAAATAAGTGCGAAGATAATTGTTACTACCGAAGATGGTAGTTATGGGATAAAAGGAGTGGTAACAGATGCTTTAAAATCTATTTTAAAGAAAGAAAAATTTGATATGATCTATACTTGTGGCCCAGAACTTATGATGATGAAAATTTATAATTTATCTGTTATTCATTCCATTCCAATTCAAGCTAGCCTAGAAAGGTATATGAAATGTGGAATAGGGATTTGCGCAAGTTGTTGTATAAATGACCAACTTGTGTGCAAAGATGGTACGGTGTTTAATGAGAATCAATTATCTGAAATGTCGGAATTTGGAAAAGTTTTCAGAGATAAGTCTGGCCGTCCATGGTATTATTAATAATTTAATCAATAATTAATACATTAAACAATTTTTTCCTAATTCCTAATTTATAACTAGATTAAGTAGCTAGAGAAGAGGAAGATGGAGGGGATAATGATGATCTTTTGAGATCTTTGTCCCGATTTTCAAATCCTTTTGCTCTAAAAGATCTGATTTTTTTATTAATTTTTGATCTTCTGAGAATATATTTATCAAGCTCTGTGTCTTTGATATTCAAAAGTGGTTTGCCTTTTTTCCCAACTTTTCCAATAACTTCTGGTTCAAGATGTATTTTTTTCAAGTCTTGGATTATAGAATCAGTACATTCTCTTGCTGCTATTATCAAGTGACAACCATTAAATGAAGAAGTAGAATGTTGTACTAAATATTCTTTAACAGCATATGATGACAGTTCCTTATTCTTAATTGGAATTTTATCTATTATTATTTCATGATCTATATAGTCAACTAACTTTTTTATAGCGAGAATTCCTTGGGTTAAAATTGGAAATACTGCAGTTATATGTGAAGCTTTATCAAATTTTCCCTCAAAAGTAGGACAATATTTATTTATTAGCTTGCCAAGTTCAAACCTTGGATGGCTCAAATTATTAATAATGTTATCTTTTTCATTTTCAAGTTTAGTAATAACTATACCATGGTTTTCAAAAACGGAGATATTTTCCTCATTAATTTTTGTTAACAGAAATAAACTTAAGGGAATTATAGAACCAAATTTGTCAGTAATTATAACATTCATTTCTTCTTCTATCTCTGTGTATCTTGTAGGAATTTCTTTGTACGTTGTAGCAGTAGCACTAGCTCCAAAAAACAGGTTACCAATTTTTAGAGAACTATAATCTTCCATATAGATATTATTGGATAGAGTAATTGAATCTAAATTCTGTCGAGTAACATCAAGCATTTCTTCTTTGGGTGCATCATAGATAGGAAAAATCTTAAATTCGTCTATGCATCCCAGTAAATTCAGATTTTCTATCACCCCAGCCACTGTTATTTTACAATGAATGTCAGATTCAGGAGAACATAAAACGTCAGTTACCTGGGTAATATAATTATTAGCAATGATGTATCCAACTTTATTTCCTCTTCTTGTTTCAATAAAGTCCAACAATGCAAATTGCTTCTTTGAAGATGTATTTATTACACTAATTTTTTTGGTTATACATTTTGATTTAATACTATTAATTAAATTTGACAAGAGATCGAGACGCTTTTCTTGATTGTCTAGGATTTCCTTATTCATTTGGATAATTGCTAGTGCTTTTTTGATACCTGTCTCACTTTGTTGAACGTACGAGTCGGATAGATTATAAATTCTTCTAGTAACTTCAGGATTCTTTCTTTCACTTTTGTAAAACCAATCAAACCATTCTGGTATAATTTTCCAATTCGTTCCTTTAATTTTATTTAGAGAAAATTCTAATAAGTCTGGATCAATTTCATTAGAAAAAGTAGAAATCCAATTTAGTGGCTCAAACCCATATTCTTTATACTTGTAAATATTGTCCCAAAAATCTGTATTCAATATAATCTATGTAATGAATTATAGTAATGATATTAAAATATAGATATTTTTTATCAATTTATTCCATTATTAACTCTCTTTTTATCTAATAGATAGTCAATAATTTTATCACAGTAAAATAAATTTTAGAACAAGATATTATAAATTTCCAAAAATTTAAAGTCGTTGTTGTTATTACAAATCTTTTCTTTCATTTCTCTATTGTAAAGACTTTTCCATCTAATTTATTTAAGAGGTAGCATTTAGATGAGACTTATCCTGTTTGCAAAAATTAGTGATAATTTATCATCCATTTATTATTCCCAAAGATTAAGAATGTTATAATTTGATATCTAACTTTAACAACTCAAAATAAATATATACAAATTTTAAATAAATTATATTATTGTGATAGAATCTAATTGTGAAAATAGGATAGAGGATGATAATTTTACATTTTTAAGCGATATAAATCAAAGATCTAAACATAATTTTATTATAGATGAGTTGGCCAACAGATTTGAAAAATTATCTGCAACAGATATTCTTAAATGGTCAATTGAAAAGTTTGGAACTAAAATTGCATTAGCATCAAGTTTTGGTGCAGAAGATGTTGTAATTATTGATATGATGGTCAAAATAGATAAAAATAAAACGAAAATCTTGACATTAGATACAGGTAGATTAAACCAAGAAACCTATAATGTTATGGATGAAATACGTAAAAATTATGGTATTTCTATAGAATCATATTTCCCAAATTCACAACAAGTTGAAGAGATGGTACTTAAAAAGGGGTTTAACCTCATGTATGAAAGTATAGAAAATAGAAAATTATGCTGTGAAATAAGAAAGGTAAATCCACTTAATCGAGCCCTTGCATCTCTTGATGGATGGATAACAGGTCTAAGAAGAGAACAGGCAGTTACCCGTTTAAATATTAAAAAAATTGAGATTGATCCAACTCATAATAATATTCTAAAGATTAATCCCATTGCTGATTGGAATGAAAATATGGTTTGGGAATACATAAAAGAAAATCATGTTCCGTATAATAAATTACATGACATGGGATTCCCAAGTATTGGATGTGAACCATGTACTCGTTCCATTACCAAAGGAGAAAATCGTAGATCTGGCAGATGGTGGTGGGAAGAGTCATCTCAAAAGGAATGTGGACTTCACATTGACCCTAGTAAAAAAAATTTCTGAACTTTTATAAAGATAACAATACTCTTTGTTCTTGCAAGAGACAAAAGGAATACTTGAACATCACTTTTGATTATATAACAATATATAGTCAGTCTCAAGTATGACCCATGCATTTTATCTTCAATTAGATGTTATTCTATACAATTCTTGATTATAATACTAGATAATTGCAAAATTATTATGGGTATTTGAAAAGAGTTAATAATACAATTAATGGTCTAAAAGTTAAAAAATTGGAGAATATTCCTATTAAAAATAATATCCTAACAAAAATTCCTCAACCACACGGCGGTCGACTTGTAAATAGGATTTTTGAATCAAAAAATAACAATACTAAGGATATGTTTTCCATAGAAATTGATGATAGTCTAAGAAATGATGTCGAAAATATCGGAGATGGTATTTTTAGTCCGTTAGAAGGTTTTATTGGAAAAGATGATTTTGAAAGTGTTTTAAAATCTGGAAGATTAAAAAATGGATTGCCATGGACAATTCCAATCATATTAGATGTGGAAGAACCCACTGCAAAAAAAATAAAAGATTATGGGGAAATATCACTCAAAAATAAAGGTGAGCATTTTGCAACGTTCAACTTTGATGAGTTTTATTCATATAATAAATTAGATATGGTGAAGGCATTATACCAATCTGATAATGAAAAACACCCTGGAGTAAATAAGACCTTTAAAATGAAAGAATATTTAGTTTCTGGAAGAATTGATGTTTATAAAAAGATAAATGATTTCAAATTACGAAATTATAGAATAGAACCAATAAAGACTAGAGAAGAGATTAAAAGAAGAGGATGGAAAACTATAGTTGGTTTTCAGACCAGAAATATTCCCCATATAGCACATGAAATGCTTCAAAAAGCAGCTTTAAATATCTATGATGGATTATTTCTTAACCCTTTGATTGGAAAAAAGAAAATCGGTGATTTTAAAGACGAATTAATACTCAAATCATACGTAAAGTTAATAAAAAATTATTATCCACCGGAAAGAGTAATGTTTGTTACTCTTCATACAGAAATGAGATATGCAGGACCAAAAGAAGCAATTCATCATGCCATTATGAGAAAAAACTTTGGCTGTTCTCATTTTATTGTAGGAAGAGATCATGCTGGTGTAGGTGATTATTATCATCCCTTTGCAGCTCAGGAAATCTTCAAAGAATATCCTGATATTGGAATTGAACCAATATTTTTCCCATCATTTTATTACTGTAAAAAATGCTTAGGATATGCTAACGAGAGAAATTGTCCTCATAGTTTCGAATATAAAGAAGAATTATCTGGGACAAGAATGAGAAAGATGGTCACTTCTGGAGAAATGCCGGGAAAACATTTAATGAGGCCAGAAATTGCAGATATAATTATAAAATTTCGAGAACCCTTTATTTCTTGATAATTTGGCATGATACAAAAACTGTTTTCTTTTTATGAATTTAAATGATTTGACAAAGATTGATTTCATTCTCTAATTTTATTGTTTCCCTGTTGTCCAATCTTGGATTTACGTTCATATTACTCTAAATAATTTTATATAAAATGCAATCAATGCATGGAAATTCTTTATTATATTTTTTGAAATTTTCTTTCTTTATTGGGACTTTCATATATATGATATTTTTTTTAAATAATTTTATATATGCTCAAAATGAATTGGATTCTATCGAAGAGAACCTTAATGTAACAAAATCAAAAAGTCATGAAAGATTCGTTCTCCCCTTTAGTGCATCGAATACAGACCGTAAAAATCCAGTGATCCATACTTATGAAATTCCTAAAGATGTTAGTTGGATTCTTAGTATTGAAAATAATATGACCTATAATAATTCTTCTGAAGCAAAAACAATTATTAAATTGATGGAAAATAAGCCTAGCGAAAAATTCATTGAATTAGCCATGTTTGAACAAAATGAAAAGTTCTGGGTTGCTGTTAATACAAATGAATCTGGTTACATAAGAGTCCATGAACAAGATACAGATGGATGGTCTCGTGATGAACCCATTATGGTGGCACACGCTAATAATCAAGGTTTAACAATTACTAATGGGAAAAGAATCGTAATTGATAGGTTATCGTTAGATGGTTTTAGCTTAGGTTCTATTGCTATATATGGAAAAGATGATACCGATTCTCCGATAAATACTTTGGAAGGCTATCTTTCCTTTGATCTTTTATATGGTAATCCAAGAGATTCTCCATTATATTTTTTACCTATAGTTATGTTAGTTTTAGTGGGAGGGATAGTATTTTACCTTCTCAAAATTAAGAAAAGAGATTCTGATAATGAATAAATTTCATTAATTTTTTTTTTGATTTGTGTAAAAGTTGCATATATCTTTTAAATTACACATTTGGCATTTAGGTCTGATAGGAAGACAAATATTTTGTCCATACATTACAAATATATTATTTAAAACTAACCAATATTTTTCGTCTACTATTTTTATTAATTCTTCCTCTGTTCTTTTTACATTCTGTGTTTTAACAATACCAATTCTGTTAGAAATTCTGTGAACATGAATATCAACTGGTATAGCTGGTTTATTAAAAGCATATACCAAAACGCAGTTGGCAGTTTTTCTTCCTACACCAGGTAGTACTAAAAGATCTTCAATTTTATTTGGGACAATTCCATGAAATTTTTCAACAATGATCTTAGATACTTGTTTAATCCTTTCTGATTTAGTATTGTAGAAACCTATGCTATGTATAATTGATTTTATATCATTTACATCTGCATTGGCTAATTCTATAACATTCTTATATTTCTGAAAAAGTTTACGCACAATCTTTGAGGTATTCTCATCTCTTGAGCGAGCAGATAAAATAGTTCCAATTAATATTTTGAATGGATCATTATCTTCTTCCATTTGAAGTTCTTTTAGAGCTGTAAGCCGTGAGAGATTTTCAGAATAATGCAATGTCGTCTTCATTTTATTAAGAATATCTTCTATTTTTATCAATTCTGGAGGGTTATTATTATTCTGAAGTTTTATCTTGGATTTTTTCTTCAATATTTATTTATTTTGTAGTAGGCTATATATATAAAAAATTTATGTAGACGGGTAGATTTGTACACAATTTATGAATTGCAAATTATCTGTTATTTTGATATATTATTACTCATCTAGGTCCAATATTTCTGAATGTAAACTGGTGCATCTTATAAAGATGTATAATATTATCTCTTTTATTTATTATTTTTCGGATTTTATTAATGGCTTCATTTTTATGAACATATTCTTTAGCCTTTTGTTTATATCTGAAATTAAATTATACTTTATCATAGAATAGTTAGGATGTAATTCCATGACTTTATCATAGCATTCTATTTCCTTGCTAATTTTTAACATTAATACAGTTTCACCATACTTTCAGATCAGGTTTTTATAAGGTTTGATCAAAAGAAATTAATTCCATTATATCGCCATTTGAATATTAAAGTTTAAGATATCGTTATTTAATAATTTTAGATCCTACAAGTTTTAAAAACTATAATTATCAAAATAAAAGATTATTTTCTTGAATAAAAAAGAATGTTGGATAAATATTATTTAGTTTATACTGATGTCAGTGAGAGTGTTCTCTTACTGAACGTGATTTCCGTAAATTTACTCCTTCTTCATCTGGTACATCTGGTATATCCATGCCTGTTCGTTGTTCAGCCATAAAGCTAGCCTCATCTAAAATTCTACCAACGTCTTCTCCATAATTATTAAAATCAAACGAATTATTTCCAATTCCACTGGCATTAGTTAAAATATCATTAAATGTTGAGTTTATTTCGTTTATCTCTCCATCAGCTTCCGGCAAAACATCATTTATTTTTCCTTTGATATGTGAGAGAGCACCCATTGCTGGGCCTAAAGCTGCCATTGAATCACCTATGTCTATTGTCGATTCCAATCTCATGTGGACTTGTTCTAGAGCTAATTTTATTTGTGACATTGTTCTAGCAGTTTTTCTAACTTGAGCAAGTTCAGCAGAAATCATTTTTCCCTGTTGTGAATCATGCTTTTGTAAAGATGAAACTACCTGTTCAAAATACATTTTTTCACGTGTTTTTAGTTTTTCCAACATTGAATCAAGTTTTTTATTTTGTGTTTGTATTTTATTTTTAGCTAATTCCATTTTAGGTTTTAGAGGTTGTTGAGATCGTAAACTGTCTCTTAATATATCAGTAGAATTCCGTTTTTTTTCTTTAATCCAATTATTGCTAAAATGGTTATCCATGAATACTAATACTATTCTTGTTCAGACCTTAAACTACAATGTCATCTTTGAATAACTAACTAGTAATTTTTTATAAACATCACCTAGCTAGAAGTTGACTTAATAAAATGTAGCTCAATTGCTCAACTGTAATTATTAATTGATGTCATATTACTTAAATAGTTAAAACTTAGGAAGTGTATAAATAAAACACTGAAAATACTACTTTTTATAAGTTAAAATAGTTAAATAATTTTTTATTATAGAGTATACAAGTAATATATACTCTAATTGTTTGAAAATTTCAATCTTACTCCATAAATTACCTATAAAAGGAGAGTACTTTACTGTTAATAATATATAATAAAACCACTATGTTTTAAGAATAGTAAGTGAATTACAATGAATGAATATATATACAAATTAATTTTATTATTCATTTTAGTTTCTAAATGAATATTTTACAATGGTGTAATATTGATGAATGCCTTTTAATTGCAGAAACTGATGAGGTCTATAAAAAATACGCAGGGTTAAAACATTCAAATGAATCAATACTTTCTCTTGCAAAATTAAGATTGTTAAACTCGGATTTATTTTTAAAAAACTATGTAGAACCACTAGATCTTTTTCTTTCAGTAGTAGAAAATTTTGCAGATTCTTCAACTAAAGATTTAGAACTGAAGTTACATGACATTAGAACTAAAAAGGTTGTTTCAAAGTATAAATTCAATAATAAGAATATAAATTGGAATACCTGGAGGCAATTTAACAATAATGAAAAGAATTCTCAGAAAAGGAAGGAAGTTTTTGATGATTTTATAGAAAAAACAAAATATATTTCTCCTATCATCTATAATCGCTTTGAAAAGATACGGTCACTTTATTCAACTATTCAAAGTACCTGCAGTAATACTTCAATTGGATCTAATCAGCTAAATCCACTATCAGGTTATTTAATGAATGAAAAAATAACATATACAAAATTTATAAATTTTGTCAAATATATGGGTAATAATTCAAGCAAAATTTTCAAACAATCTCTTCAAGATATATCTGCGGAAATTTTAAAAAGAAATGCGGAATATTATGATGATTTTTATTTCTTTCGAAATATGGCCTATAAAGATTTTGACAAGACTTTTCAAAAAATTAATGCGGTAAAAGAAGTTAAAAAAATTCTAAAAATTTTAAATTTTGATCTAAATAGAATAAATTTTGATATTGAAAATAGACAAAATAAATATCCTTCACCAATATGTTTCTTTGTTAGAATACCTTATGATATCCGCATTTTATATAAATCTGAAAGCCCTTATTTTGATCTTCAAGGGTGTTTTCATGAATCAGGACACGCGATGCATGCAAGCTCTATAAATCCAGAAAAAGAATATTGGAAAAGGTATTATATTTCTATGGGAGTAGCTGAAATCTTTTCTATACTGCTAGAACGTTTAACAAAAAAAAAGACTTTTCTTAAATCGTCTATTGGAATAACGGATGATAAGTTATTGGATAAATTGGAGTCGAGAAATAACTTTATGGAATTATTTTTTGTCACATTTTATTCTGCTAATGCACTTATGAAATCCAGTTTTTGGAAAAATCATCTAAGTATTGAAGCTTCTAATTTGTTGTATTCAAAATTAGTCAAGGATTTTACAGGAATTGAAATTCCTGGAGCCTATTGGATGCTACATCATATACTTCCTGAAGCTATAATGTATGTTCCAAGTTATCTATTTGCAGCAGTTAGGGCTAAAGAGTTGGATGTTCATTTACAAAATATTTTCGGTGAAACATGGTGGAAACATAAAGAATCAGGAAAATATTTACAGCAAATAATGTCTCCGGGTGCAGAAATTGATCTTTCCATATTTTCAAAGCTTGATAGTGATATTTTTTTAAAAGAAATCAGATCAATAAAATAGTTAAGAAATATTTCCAACTTGTTAAATGATCATAAAAGTACTTTAACTAAAGAAATTTTATTGTATAAAAAAAAAGTAAATCTATTTATCGTATGAACGATATTTGTATTCTCTGAAGGTAGAACTGATTTTACTTTTGTCTGATATCATATATTTGTCTTTCTTAATAGGATTATTTTTCAATAACTATTTATAGTAGGATTATTTTGTTCATGTGATGGAATGAAATTAAAACGCTATAGGTAGAATAAAGGTTCTGATATTTTCTTTTTTAAGAGCAAAAATATTACACATCATAAAAATATCGAAATTATAGTTAATATTATTGGATGAAAGTCTCACACGTACTATTTTTATATGGTTACTATTATTCTATAAATTAGGGTATATCAAACTACAATACTTCTAATACAATAGGTTGCAAGACTACTTTTGTTATGATTACAAGGTAAATTCTATGGATCTAGTAATTGTAGAAATGGTTGTGATCACTTCTAATTCGAACTTAATATAGATTATTAAAATATCCAAAATTATAAATTGAAATAACTATCATTTTACTTTAGAATGAAAAGAGAATTTATTGCCTCTAGAATTGAGGCAACACAGGATGGTAGTCCTTATGTTTATGTAACATTCTCAGATCCTCACGACTACAAACCAGGAAGTGATAAAAGAATGAATCCTTTTGGTCCTAATGTTATGGCATTTACTTCTCCGGAAGATTTAATGAAAAATCTACCAAAGGCAATGGGCGATATCTCTAAAATGATTTCTGGAGGTATGGGTGGAGGAGCAGGTATGACAGGCGATAATCCCACATTTAAAATAACCATGAAAGATTATGAGGATATGAATATAAAAGTCGGAGATAAAGTTATTATAGAGATAAAGAAATCTGATTTAGGAAGTATCTATACATAAGCAGCCATCTAATAATTTTTTATCTTTCGTATTTATTAGCCTTGTAAATAATAGTGTAAATATGTACTAACAAATAGATTATAATAGCGATAAGAATAAACCCCACAAATTTTCTAAAAAGGTAAATTTTTTTTTCATAAACTTGATAAATGACACGTTGTTTTTAAGAATATATTGGTTAATATAGATACTACAACATCACTTGAAAGTTTTAGAAAGTTTATAATTGTGAGTACATGTAAATCGTTTATTCCTGAAAGTTATTTTCGTGATTTTGAAGTCTTTCCGGAACGGGAAGATGGGCCAGGGGCCATTTATATAGAGGCTGTTGATAAGGTAACTTTAAAACGAATTAGAGAAATGACTTTTGTAAATGCAAAAGATATTTTAGGAATAATATATTCTTCTAAGAGTGGCAATACTCAATTAAAATGGAGACAAATTAGGAAAAAGTCAGGCAAAGTTAATGGAATAGCATCACCTAATGCATTAGTTAACCTTGTTGAATCAGGCGTATTAACGCAAGAATGGGTGGATGACTATCTTGCATCGGCACAAAATTTAAATAAATCAACTAAGCAGTCGAATGAAACCTCCGAATCCAATCCAAGTCCCGCTGTTTGATTTGAAAATTAATATATCCACTAAATAGTTACTATGAAAAGTAAAGAGGTATCAAGTTCTTCTGGTAAGGCTATGTTTATTATTCCAGAAGATTCTGATGATCTTTTTACATTAAGAAGGATCATCAAGACAGATAATATAGTAGTGTCTGATACCTCTAGAGTTATAAAATTTGAAAAGGAATATTCTAGACCTGATAGAGAAAGAGTAAAAATCCGTGTATCAGTTAAAGTAGAAAAAATAAGTTTAGATGAATCTATAGATAGAGTGAGAATAGCTGGAACAATAATTGAATCAAATAATAGTCTTGTACCAAAAGGAACGTATCATTCAATTATAGTTCAAATTGGAAATAATATTGTTGTTGATAAAGGTAAAAAATGGGATGAGCTAGATTTAAAACTTTTGAAACCTGAATTCACAGGAACTTTTATTATTGTAGCCATTGATACAAAGGAATCTGGAATTGCGAAAATAGCTGGAACTCATTTAGAAATTATTCCAAATATTTATTCAGGACAAAGTGGAAAATATTTTACTCAGGGAGCCAAGAATAATCCAAATATTGAAGTCTTTTTTGAAGAAATATATCTTGCATTACATAATATAGTAAATGAAGATGGAAACTATAAAATAATAATATTTGGCCCAGGGGAAACAAAAAGGAGGTTTTACAATTTTATTATAGGTAAAAAATCTACTTATAAAGATATATCAACTGTTATTGATGGGATTGATGTAGCAGGAGAAGATGGAGTAATGGTATTTCTCAGATCTCCATCACTCAAAGAAGTTATGAGTTCTAGTAAAATATCTTTTGTATCTGCGATATTAGACAATATCATGTTACAGGTTAGGAGAGGTGAAGAAAAATATGTTATGGGATTTCGAGATGTGGGTGAGGCAATTAAATTGAAATCTGTTGAATCCATTGTTTTTTCTGATTCTATATTTAAAGATTTAAAGGAAGAACAAATAATAAACATGCTAAATACAGCAGAAACATATGGAGCTAATGTATATGCTGTTGACTCTTCAACAGATATCGGATTAAGAGTATCTGCATTAGGTGGCATAGTTGCATTGCTTCGATACCAACTTCGTTAAATATTTTTATTCTTTTCTCGAATTTATTTGGTATCGAAATATTATTCTTGTTCTCTAATAAATATTGATTAAATTTCAAGCGTTTCTGTGACTGACTATGACCGTAACATTATCTAAACCGCCATTATTAATAGCTTTTTCTACTAGGCTTTTACATATTTGATCACATTTTTTTTTGTAGTTATCTTTGAATATATCTAATATTTCGTTTTCGTATATCATATCTGTAAGACCATCAGAACATAATAGTAAATACTCTCCTTGATGCCATTTACAATTAGTTAGATATGGATTAATTTGTTCGCTTATACCCAAAGCTTGGGTTAAAATATGGCTGAAACGATGTTTGTTGACATTTTCTTTTGAAATCCTTCTTCCTCTCTCTTGATTAGCTATTAATGTATGATCTCTAGTCAGCTTGGAAATCTTTTCTTTTTGGATATTAATAATATATAATCTACTATCTCCAATATTTGCAATATGTAAATTATTACTTTCAGATATTACACAAAGAACGACTGTTGTTCCCATATTGTATAACGAAGAATTATATGATCCTTGTATTCTAATTTTATAATTTGCAAGATTTAATGCTTGTATTAAATAATTATCAATTTTTATTTCTTTTATAATATTATTTTCTATTTTGTTAGTTAAATATTTAGAAATAGTTTCTACCGCTAGCTTACTTGCTATTTCTCCTCCATTGTGACCTCCCATTCCATCTGCAATCATTAAAATTTTAGATTTTCTATTGATATATGTAGAGTCTTCGTTATTTGCTCTGACTTTTCCAATATCTGAGTGAACAGAGATTTCTATGTTATTTGAAAGCATTATAAATTATGATTATTCAGACGTTTTAATTTAAATTTTTTTTGAGCAATTACTAAAGATTTTATTTAACTTCTAATCTAGATAATAACAATATTACACCTATTTTGATTTTTAGCTTTTTATAGAATCGATCATCCATTTTAAATATGATTTAGAGACATCATTCATCTTAACTTCAATAATTTCTGGAACATCATACGGGTGAATTCTTGCAATTTCCAATTTAAGTTTTGTAGCCAAAGATTTGGTTGTTTTCAAAAGAACCATGATCTCCTCATGATCTTCAAGTTTGTTACTCCAAGAATAAAATGATCTTATGGGCACTAAACTAATACATGCACATAATTTTTTTTCTATAATTAGATCATTAACATTCTGAATTATCGATTCCTTATTTGGAAATGTGGATATTATTATGACAGCTGACTGGTTTCTTCCCCGTCTCATTGGTACTTAAACTATAACAGAGTATTATAAGATTTTAGATCTTTTTTTTGATACTATCTTCTTATATATACATGGGAGAATGATCTTGTAAATTCTACTAAACAATATATAGAAAGTTAATTTAAGAGTTGCTTTTATCCTTAAAAAATAAATAATTTCTCACTTTTATTATATCAGTCAAAGTTATTACTAAAAAGAGATTAAGTTTAAACAATACCTGTTAAATGGTATTGTATAGGACTTAAGAAGTAATATTATATCTTTTCGATTGCACTATACTAATGTGGTAATTTAAAAAACTAATGAGGTAATTAAGCAATAAAAATTTCTGTATACAGATAATAATTGTTTATTTTAAATAATTATAATATTGCATATTAGCAATTCTGAGAAGGTTTTATAAGCTTTTATTTATTATATATATTTGTGTATTAAAATTGTAGAAGCATGATGTCTTTTTATAATAATAATTGCGTCTCTTAAATAAGAAATATGATTATTCACTGAACTATCTATATAACTAAGAATTAACATATTTGTTCTTTTATAAATTACCTTGATTTAGTATAATATAATTAAGTATGATTACTATTATTTTTTCTAATTATTATAAACTTAATATTTTTACATTAATCTTTTTTATAAAAATTTTATATAATGTGTTACCAAATTTTAACAATTAACTTAGTTTATTCTTTTATTTTATAATTACAATTATTATCTCTACTCTCTATCATATATAAAATCAGAGAAAATAAAATCAAATATATAAATAATACCTCTCCGCTGGTCCTCTTGTTAAACTAAGTTTTTGGCTTCCTGTTTTGCTATTACTGGTCAAGCCTTCTTGACTCAAACTAGTAATACATTGACTATTCAGACGTTAATTTTCAAATTTATACTATAGCTAGAGGTACAATATTTCCAACAAAATTTTTAGAAGAAATTTAGAATAGGTTATATTGATTGAAATTGATAGAATTAAATTGTATTAGTAAATAAATAATTGTATATAATAAAATAATATTTTACTACAAATTATTATTAGCTCTTTCTATTTGTAGATCTATATTAAAACTTAATTTAAAACTAAAATTAAATTATTAATACTTGACCATTTATTAGGATATATTGAAATATATAAAATATAACGAAATTTCTTCTAATATAAATAATAATGCCAAAATTTCTCGCAAATAGCATTTTTATAAATAAATAATTTTTTACACAAACTAGGTATACATAAACTAGGTATA
>DAIPKY010000224.1:0-2614 GCA_036769505.1 Nitrososphaeraceae archaeon | reverse complement strand
GGCAATCTGACACCTAATGATAATGTAGTAATTGTTGGGACAGGAGGACTGGGATTGATGGCCATACAATTAGCAAAGGCAATAACAGGTTCAAGAATAATTGCTTTAGATAGAGATGATAATAAGCTTAAAGCAGCAAAAGAAAATGGAGCTGATGATATTATTAATTCGCAAAAGGAAGATGCTGTGAAAGCAGTAATGGAATTGACTGGTAGAATGGGGGCTGATGCAGTAATTGATTTTGTTAATGCTTCATCAACAGTAGAAACTGATTTGAATTTTCTTAGAAGAAGAGCGAAATTGGTATTAGTAGGACTTTTTGGTGGTGAATTAAAATTGAATCTAATTGCAATGCCCACTAGATCATACAAATTAATTGGATCTTATACTGGAAGTATGAATGATTTAATAGAACTTGTTTCATTGGCAAAGAGAGGCATAATAAAACCGATTATCTCCAATAAATTCAAACTTGATGAGGCCACAAAAGCATTAAAGATGTTAAGGGATGGTAAAATTCTTGGTAGAGGTGTAATAAATCCTTGACAAACTCTGCTGCTGAATTAATAACCATAAATCCGACAACAGAGGAAATTCTCAACAAATATACTATAATGACAAAAGAAAATGTAAGTGCCGTTGTAAAGAAAGCCCGAGATGCGTACAAAGAATGGATGAAAGACTTGGAGAAACGTATTGATTCTCTCTATCATGTTGCGCAAGAATTAAGAAAGAATAAAGAAAATCTTTCTAGAACAGCTACAAATGAAATGGGTAAAGCCATTAAAGAAGCAAGAGCTGAGATTGATAAATGTGTATGGGCTATTGAATATTTTGCAGATAACGGAAAGAACTTTATCCACGATGAATCTTTTAATACTGATGCAAGAAAGAGTATTATAAAATTCGAAGCATTAGGGGTTATAGCAAGCATAATGCCATGGAACTTTCCCTATTGGCAGGCATTAAGATTTGCTGCTCCTTCATTAATAGCAGGAAATACAATTGTATTAAAACCAGCTAGTGCAACCATGCAGTGTGGAATAGAAATTGAAAAGACCTTTGATAAAGCTGGATTATCTGAAGGAATCTTCAAGACAGTAATAGGAGATTCTAGTGTTGCAGAAATACTTGTAGATTCAGACGTAAATGCTGTTACATTTACTGGAAGTGTTCCTGTCGGGGCCAAAGTTGCACAGAGAGCAACCTCTCAACTAAAGAAGACTGTACTTGAATTAGGAGGTAGTGATCCTTTTATTGTATGTGCAGATGCAGATATAGAGAAAGCGTCAACAGGAGCAGTAAAAGGTCGATTTATAAATTGTGGTCAAAGTTGCATAGCAAGTAAAAGATTTATTGTAGTAAAAAATATTGCAAATGAGTTTATTGAAAAGTTTATCCAAAAAACAGAGAAACTTAAAGTTGGAGATCCTTCTTCTGATGATACTGATTTAGGGCCCCTTGTAAATGCAAAGGCATTAAAGACTATAGAATCTCAAGTTAATGACTCTATTAAAGAAGGTGCAGAAGTACTTACAGGTGGAGAACAAAAAGTAGGAAGTAAAGGTTATTTCTATAAGCCTACTATCCTTGGCAATATTACTCCAAATATGCGCATAGTAAATGAGGAAGTATTTGGGCCGGTTGCTCCTATTCTTATAGCTGAAAATGAAAAGGAAGCTATAAAACTTGCAAATGACTCTGAATTCGGTCTTGGAGCTAGTATCTGGACACAAGACCTTGAAAATGCAGAAGTATTATCTAGTATCATAAAATCAGGTATAGTATCTGTCAATAATGTAGTAGTTTCAGATCCTAGGGTTCCATTTGGAGGTATTAAAAAAAGCGGATTTGGAAGGGAACTATCAAGATACGGCATGCTAGAATTTGTAAATATTAAATCAATTAGACTTTATGACCAGTTAATACATGAGCACTATGTAGAATGATTAATCTATAAAGATTCTATTACTAGATATATTATACATATTATTTTTTAATAAATAACTAAATAATGGTATTAGGATTCAGCTTTAGAGTTGTTTTAGTGCTATAGTTATATAATAATTATAAGAAAGTATAACTATCTGAAAAATAGAAGACAAATTTAATATATGACTTCAAGATAGAGACCAAAAATAATAATAATAATAACAACCAAGCAAGACAAAGAAATGAAAATAAAATAATAGTTACAATTAATGATCGTTTATTATGCACTTCCTCAAGGTCAATGAAAAATATCTATAGAATGTTTGACAATTTTGTCAAACATGAAGTAAAATTGAAAGAGTAATAATAATAATAATAATAATTCTTCAACTACTTAATTAATCATACTCGATAGGCTATAATTAACACATATTATAAAGATAATAGTTTTTAATTATGTTCACTACTTAATCATTATGAGATATGAAGATAATTCTCTTGAGATTTCTGTTGAGAATATTTCAGAAGACTTAGATGATCATTTTAAAAATTTTGGAAAATATGCTAGTGATGTAGATTATAATCTATATGGGTATTGCAATTTTTGTAATTCGCGAATAGATGAATTTGGTTACTGTGCCTGTATAGGTGGAACACCAGACTGATATCTTTCATAACAATA
>DAIPKY010000223.1:0-2615 GCA_036769505.1 Nitrososphaeraceae archaeon | reverse complement strand
TAGGATCAGCTGGAGAATATACACAGGGAGCTGGTGCAATAGCTATGTTAGTAAAGGAAAATCCTAGATTAGTTGTTTTTGATCCTAAAGTTACTTCTACAATAATTAAAAATGAATATGATTTTTATAGACCTTTTGGACGTGAAACTCCTTTAGTTAATGGAAGTTATTCTAATTATTTGTATCTTATTCAAGTCAAAAAAGCCTTTGATAGTTATAGAGAAAAAGCAATTAAAACTAAATTAATTCAATTGCAAGAAAATGAATCAATAACCGATAAAATTGATTATATTAGTGTACATTTACCTTATCGAAAAATGGGTGAAAAAGCATTAGCATATCTTCTACGACATGAATGGAGATGTCTGCCAAAATGGAAACAAATAATAGAAGAAGTAGGAATGAATGAACCTACTCCTAAGGATCCTCGTGGAACCATTGAATCCATTTTAGCTGATAAGGATTTTATGAAAGCAGATGAACAGTTCAGGAAAGCGTTTATGCGTACTTCCTTCTTTAAACAAGTGTTTGAACAAAAAATGGCTAGCTCTCTCGAAGCTTCAGCTATAATAGGTAATCTTTACACCGCATCCATGTATATGGGATTAAGAAGTTTATTAGAGTTTGAATATAAGAAAAATATTGACTTGGAAAATAAAAGAATAGGATTTGGATCATACGGAAGCGGAAGTAGTGCTATGGTCTTTAGTGGTGTTATACAATCTACGTATAAGGAAATTGTTAAAGATATGAATTTAGAAAAAGAAATAGGCGATCGTTCTAAATTGGATATGCAGGAATATATTCGTCTTCATTCCAATGAAAGAAAAATGAATGAACCAATCTCAAATTATAATAATGAATTTGTTTTAGTAAAAATAGGTGGTAATACCGCAGATAAGGCGGGATTAAGAGAATATGTTTTTTCTAACTAAATTTTATACCTGCATCCAAGAAAGCTGCTAGTAACAAGATTATTATAGAGAGAATCACAGTTAATTTCCCATAATTAATGATTTTTGAACGGATTATATTAATATATTCTGATCCTCTATTTTCAATAATTTTTGCTTCTGTCTCTTTTCCGAAACTTTTAATATGGGTAATATAACTTGCAAAAGTAATAATTACTAATACAATTTTCATCAACAATAAAATTCCATAATCTGTTTCAATAAAGCTATACGGATATTCAAAAAAAAATCTAGAGTTATACAATCCTGTTATCATCAAAATAATAAATGAAGGAAATGCAATATTGTTAAATCTTCTACCAATTTTAATCATGATAATAACTCTTTCTTCCATTGAATTTCCAATATGCTTTAACATGGGAGCAAGAATTATTCCTATAAATATTGATCCTCCAACCCAAATACTTGCAGATAATAAGTGAATCCATATAATAAAACCATCAATTATACTCATAGCTCATAGTTCAACACTGTAAGTTTAAGCCATCTAATCACTTTAATGTATCTTTATAGTGGTGTCATAGTGCTATATGATAATAAAAATTAAGAAACATTTTAATTCTTTTTTTGAAACTTTATTTGTAATATATGTTCCTTAGTAAAAGAAGAATAGTACTTTTTGGAGTAATAGGTGCTTTAGTGATTACAATTATTTTACTTCCACGAATCCAATATTTTGTTAATGCTCCTGATGTGAATGCAATTGACTTTAATCTAGTAGCTGTTAATATTAGTAATCTTTCAAATAATACTAATAATATTGAGCTATCCTTACTTTTTGATGTTTATAATCCTTCTGACAAAAGTGCAACAACATCAAAAGTTGAATATGATCTTTTTGGAGATAATAAATTATTAGGTCATGGCGTTTTATCTTATGAAGATATTCCATTAAATGGTAGACCCCAATTTTCTCCTGGACAAACCACTACTTTGAAGTCTCCTATTATTCTTCAACCATCTGATATGAATATGGATATAATTGAAAAATTAATAAGTAATTCATCGGATTCTATAAATAGTATAAGATGGAATGTTAATGGATCTAGTCAGATAGAATCCGCATTTGTTATTCTAGAAAAAGATTTCAGTGATGTTCTTTAATTTTTAGATAATAAAAAATAATGAAATTTTTGTTAATTCTCTATAGCTGATTTGATAGTCCTCCTTTTTTTGTATCAAGAATAACCCATTGCTCAATCCAATTACATTTTGCAGGACTATATTGGCTTGTCTCATCTTCTGTAGAACATAAATGTTGAAAAGTACAACGAAAACATGGAGCACCTTCTACACTAGCAATCTCAATTGGTCTCCTATCTGCTTCTTTTAATTGAGGTATTTTTTTTACTATTAATTTATAAGTCCACCTGCCTTTGTATAACATTCTTTCTCTAGAAATAAGAGATTGTTTTTCAAGATTTCCAACCAATCTGGACCCATCTCTACTGTCTATAGAGAACGATTTACAAAGTTCTGTTTGAAATATTCCACTTTCTCCACTCTCTACTATAGCTTGAAATACTTGTTCTGTTAATTCACTTTTATTTTTTGCAGGCAACTTTGGTATATTTACATTTGAAGACAAAAGATAATACTTTTTAGTTTATTTGATATAAAAATCTAATGTATTTGCTTATG
>DAIPKY010000222.1:0-2617 GCA_036769505.1 Nitrososphaeraceae archaeon | reverse complement strand
GGTCTTATATCTTCAACAACATTATCGCCGATCGATCTTACAAAATTTCTTAATTCTATTAGAATTTCTCTTTGATCCGGATGTAAATTTATAAGATGAGTATCAAATGAAATTTTAGGTGAATCATTATAAATACCAAATTTTGTCATAATATAATAAAATACTTCCTTTTATTTGAAATATTCTATCTATATCCGATAATAATATCCAATAATAATAATAATAATATTATGAATATAATAAATTTCAAAACTTAAAAATTATCTAATAGCAAGAAATAATTTCAGATAAATATCACTGATGTTTTAATACATATAATTACCATTTACAATTTTTGAACTAATATATTTCAAAACTGTATATATGAATAGAAGATATTCTTAAAACTTCAATAGAATAATCTTGAGAAATTTGTTAAAATAGGAGTTTAATACATAATTATTACAATATGACGAAATTCTTGGTTGGAAAAGTATCAGATCTTTCAGATGGTAATATGACACATTTAACTGCAGGAGGACAAGAGATCTTAGTAGCTAATGTAAAAGGAAATTACTATGCTATTGGTAATATCTGTAATCATGCAGGGGCTGAATTACATGAAGGAGAATTAAATGGCAAAGAAATAACATGCCCTTGGCATGGAGCCAAATGGGATATAACAACCGGCAATTTAATATGGTTTCCACAAAACTTAAACTCTGCAGGATCTTATCCAGTAATAATAGAAAATGAAATGATTTATGTTGATGTTCACTAAATCTTTCCTCTAGATATTTATACAAATCTCTTATTCTCTCTTATTTTTACAATTAATTTATATGGAATTTTTTAATAATTTCTTACATGGAAATATTAGAAGATCATGATCTTGCAAAATATCTATTTGATAAATATTCTACAAATCAACGAAAATGGAATTTTATTATCTCAACCTCTTCAGTAAAGGGCGCTTTTTTTGATGCAATTGTTTCTAATCCTGATGAAGTTTGGCAATTAAAAATTGATTCTATTTACAAACCTAATCCCTTAGTAATGGGTACAAAGACTACAACCGATTCTTCTATAATTGAAAAGAAACTCGAGAATACTTCTCAATTTGGATATAGAAAATTGGAGTCAAATGTACTCAAGAATTTAAGAACTATTTCTGAAGAGGAAAATAACAATTCTATTAATACTATGGATGTTAATTTTCGTATTAATTCTCTTCTTTCGTCACTCGATCCAGTGAAACCAATTAAAGGGCATAATTATCTTTATGGACCTTTTATCTTTACAGAAAAAAATTTGGCCAAGTTCAATAATAAACAAGATGAAATATCTGAAAAATTATCATATCGAATGCATGAAAATATCCGTAAAAAATATTCATCCTACGGATAAATATATTCTTTAAATATTTCTGTTTAAATATCTTTTTCTTCTTTTCATCATTAAATATACTATAGTGAGTAGTATACCTGCGAATAATGTTATACTTATATATTCCTTGTCAAAACTATATGAACAATATGATTCCTGAAAAATACAACTTAAACTAAAGAAAAGAAGATTCCATATTGAATGGCCCAATATAGCGAACCATCCTTTTCCACTTATCCATGTTCTTAAACTAAAAAAAAGCGATGGAATTACGAATAACCAATTTGCATATGCTAATTGATTAAGATCTATAGGATATGTATTAAAGATATGTAACATTGCCCATGCTATCCCGCCAATAAGTACAAAAAGGTTATTATTAAAAACATAGAAGGGAATCCCAAAAAATATGGACTCTTCTATAGGACCAGCTAAAATAACTGGAAACATAAAAAGTGGAAGATTTGGTTCTTCATATCCCTGTATTGAATTATCTATTACTAATGTTCCTATTAAAGAGAAAATTATTCCTATACCATGATAAAATAAAAACATTAAGATCAAATATAATAATGAATTATTATAATAACGAGAGATCCATTTTTTTGGATTAATATCCTTTGAAAAGAGTTGAATTAATGAATCAGCCATTTCATCTACAAAATTTCAAACTAATCTCCAATATAAAAATACAACAAATATTATAGACTCGATAAAGATTAATATATAAAACAATAACAACAAAGCTGAAAATATATTAAGAATGAAATATTTTATTAGTATTATATTTAATGCATGTGAATTATTTCAAATAGAAGGAAATGAAATAAGAGTATCTCTAAAATCAAAACCAGAATTAGGAAAGGCTAATCACGAATTAATTAAGTTATTATCTAATCATTTTCGAGTTTCCTCTGATAAAATAAAAATAATCCAAGGTATAAAATCAAGAAAAAAGATTGTTCATATTTTGGAGTAATCCTAAGTTTTTATACATATATCTAATAAATATTTTTTATCAGTTCTATTTATATACATTATTATCTTTAAATAATAGATATAATCAAAACATAAAATAATCCAAGCTATAAAAAGTCTAATATGAAATTTAAAACACACTATTTAGTTTTTAATACAAAAAAAAGAATAGAATTTATAAATATAACTCAAGAAGTAAGAAAGGTAATAAAAGAGAGTCAAATTAGAGAAGGTTTATGTCTTGTAAATGCTATGCATATATCTGCTAGTGTAT
>DAIPKY010000070.1:0-7901 GCA_036769505.1 Nitrososphaeraceae archaeon | reverse complement strand
ACTGGATTTTGTTTTTTTATCCATAGACAAGTATATAATTAAACTACTTATTCTTATATTAATCGGAAACAGAATAAATTAATTATTTTAGATTGAGTATAGTCTCTAATTATTCTCCAATTATTATAAACATAAAGATATAATTAAAGTTTAATAAGTTAATTTATTATTTTAATAAATTAATTTTAATTTTTTTTAAGCATTTATCATACAAAAATATACAATCATTAAATTTCAATAGAAAAAATAAATTTATAATATCACCAGATATTCTTTTTATTCTTTCTATTCAATTGAATTAGTCAAATATAATAGGATATTTATATTTTAAAATAATAAATTTAAAATTTTATTTCTTTTTAATTCAAATACAAAAATTTCTATTTTAAATTTGAAATATGATCAAATTCAAAATAAATAGATAACATATAAAAAATTTATTTTTTAAGGTTTAGTATAATATTTAATTTGTTATTTATCAACTCATTTATTTTTTTTCCATTAACTTTGCCACGAAGAATAGTCATACATTTTCCCATCAAAGCACTCATTGCATTCATTCCTTTTTCTTGTATAATTCGCATATTATCTTCTATAATTTTATTAATTATTTTTTCAAGTTCTTCATCACTAATTGACTTAATTCCAAGAACCTTGATTGATTCATCAACACTTTTTGTTGTCCTATTCATCAACTTTTCCATAATCAAATTAATTGATTCTTTAGCAATAAGATCAGAATCTAGTCTTTTAAAAATATCTAAAAGAATATCATTATTTAATACACTAGAATCATAACCTTGTCTTTCTAAGTTTAAAATATCTTCAGTGAGTTTTGATGCTATAAATGATGGAGAGATTTTAGTTAAACCACTAAGTACTTCAAATATTTCAAAATAGTTAGAATCAAAAATTTTCTCAGCTAAATTTTCATTTAATTGATATTTCTTTGCTAAGTATGAAATAGTTTCATTCCACGATTTTGGAACTTTCTCTTTTAGAGGAACAAGAAAATCATCTGTTATTTTAAACGGAGTTATATCTGTTTCTGGATACATTCGTGCTGATCCTGGTTTTGGTCTACTGTATATTGTTTTTCCATCAATCTTAGCTGCTCTAGTTTCTGATGGAACCCCTGAGCTAACATTACTGAGTCTATCACATATTGCACTTATCGCGATTGACATTTTTTCTCTAGGGCCACCAAGAATAATAAAACCATCTTTGGAGATATCAATATCTAATATTTCATTAACCTTTTTAACTTCTATATCGGTTATACCATAATTAGGTAGCTCATCTGAATGAAATAGGCCTCTGAATCCATAAAATCTTACTAGTTCTCCTAATTCTTTACCTATTCGTATATCGGGATATGGCTCAAATCCAAATAATCCTTTAAAACCTTTAACACGGATAGCCATGAAAATATTCCCTTTGTTAGAAATTACTTTTTGTACTATTTTAGATGATGAATCTATAAAAATGTTAGTAATATCCATAATTTTATCTCCAATTATTATATCATTTGATTTTTTTTCTCTATTCATTTTTTCAGCAATTAAAATTAAACCATGTTGTCTGATTGTTTCATATTCTATTACTTTTATTAGTTGATCTAATCTCTGAACTCCTTTTATTTCTACAATACCTTTTCCATTATTAATGGATATGTTTACGTCTTGTCTAATACTTCCTAGTCCTCTAGCTACACGTTTAGTTGTCCTCAAAAGTCTTCCCAAAGTAAGAGCTATTTTTAATATTTCTGTAGGTGTTCCAGTCACAGGTTCAAGAGCAATTTCAATTAACGGAATTCCAAGTCTATCGAGTCCATATTCTCTAAACTTTCCATCATCTAATAATAACTTCCCAGAATCTTCTTCTAAACAAATAGTCTGTATCCCTATTTTTTTTCCATCAACCTGTAAATGACCACCATAAGAAATTAACATTGTTCTTTGAAATCCAGAGGTATTTGATCCGTCAATCACTATTTTTCTCATAACATTTATCTCATCAATAATATTAGAATTAAGAGCAAGAGAGACTATCAATGCAGTGTCCATAGCATCTCTATTTATTTCATGTGGTGGTTCTTCATCTGCTTCAACCAAACAGCTTGAAATATAGGAAGAATGATATTTGATCGTACGCATTTTTGTAAATTCAAAGATACTCGCTCGATCATATGACCCTAACTCACTATGGGCAGGTCGCAATTTTCTTAAAAAAATATAATCATAATTTTCCGCTTCCAAACATTTACAGTTGCAAAATAATTTGTTTTTAGTAGATAATTGTTGATGAATTTCAAAACCAACTTTTAAAATTATTTCATTCATGTCAATAGTTACATGATTTATTGATAAAATTGTATAATTTTAACTATTAGAAATTTATTCCTCTATAATCGGACTTATAAAAGTAATCTCATTTGAAATATTTTCCTGCATTTTATTTCTGATATAATCTAAATCATTATAATTTGCTAAAAGCCACATAGCTTTTACCATGGCTGTTTCAGAAAGCATATTAGATAGTGGTATTATACCAATCTTTTGTAGATCTCTACCCGTATCATAGACATTTAGGTTTGTTCTACCCCAAATACACTGAGAGGTCATAAAAACTAACATTCCAGACGCTATTACTTCTTTTAAATAAGAAAAACAATTTCGATTAATATGACCTAAACCTGTTCCTTCTATAATTATTACTTTGTATCCTAATTTTTGTACATTTTCTATTAATATTGGATTAAATCCTGGATAATATTTTAATAGAAAAACCCTATCATCAAATTTAGTTTTTGATATTATATTGAATTTTTTATTTATTTTGTTTCTATTTTGGTTTTTATGTAAAATTATAGGTGAAGGAATTTTTTGTGTTACTACCAGATCGTCTTGTACAACTGCAATTGGAGAAATATCTATTGATTTAAATGCGTCGCGTTTACTTGTATGATTTTTCCTTACTCTTGTACCTATATGACAATATATTTCTTTGTCAGATATGCTTCCATGCATAGCCACAAATACTCCAGAATAATCTAATTGGGTTGCAAAAATAACTGATGCAATAAGATTGGAAGATGCATCAGAAGAAGGTCGATCAGAAGATCTTTGTGCACCAACTAATATAACAGGAATAGGAAGGTCTTGTAACGCGAAACTTAATGCAGCAGCAGTATAACTCATTGTATCAGTACCATGAGAAATTATTATGCCATCATAGTTTCCTGAATTAATCTTCTCTATTATTTTATTAGCTATTAAGTGCCATTGCATTGGACCAATATTTTCACTATATTCATTAAATAAAATTTCAGTATCAATTGAAGCATAAAGAGAAAGTTCAGGAATAGAAGTATACAGATCTTTAGCTGATAAGACAGAGGTGACACCTCCTGTTCGATAATCTATTTTACTAGCAATTGTTCCACCTGTACTAATTAGAGCTATTTTTGGTAAATTAGAAATTTGTGAAAGATCATTATCATTTTTGTCTTGGGGTTTTAAAGAACCAGAATTGTATAGGTTCTTTTTTGGTAATTCGTCAGTTTTGCTAGAAAATGAAGAAACTTTGGTAATAAATTTTATCTTTTTTAACAATATACCTACATTATAACCATTAGGCAATTTAATTACTATATGATCCCTTTCACTAGACTCATATCTTGGCATAAATCTTCCTGAGATAACAGAGCTATTATTTAAAACTACATTAACTATATCACCTATCTTAATATCATTAAGAATTGATTGAAGATCATCATCATTGGTTGACATAACTATAACTTATCATCTAATTATAATTTAATTCTATCAAATAATATATATATTAATACAGTTATTGATTATTCATGCTATCATTATATTTTTTCCATAAAAGATTTAATCTCTCTATACCATTTATTTCTTCTATTACTTTTGCAGTTTCAAAATGAACTAAATCTTTCCAATTTTCTTTTTTAACTATATTTTCTCTGATTTTGGTTCCTGAAAATTTTTGTCTTTCAAATAATAAAGGTTGAACAATTTTTTTTTGTCTTTCCTGAAATAAAGCTATTGTGAATGGATCATTTGTAAAAATAACATCATAAGATGGAACTAATAAGTCAAGATTATGAGTCCATAATGCATGAATATTTATATCAGGTACTGGAATAATAAGAATATTTCGAACATCAATTTCATCACTATGAATTAAGGTATTTCTAATCATTTTTATCCTTTCACCTGCTGTAAAGGGGTTTCTTAGTTCATAACTTATTTGCGCACTGCCAACTACGATAATCAATGTTGATAGCTGCCGCAATGCAAATTTTATGGCTTCAATATGACCTAGATGTAATGGTTGAAATCGACCGATAAATAAACCTACAAACATATAAGAAAAAAGAATAAACATTAATTTAAAGGATCTAAATAATCAATTTAATAATATAGCGTATTTTTTATTATAGAATAAAGAATAACAATAGACATTTTAGATGATGTTTTTAGAGATTAAGTTTTATATTTATTATCATTAATCCTAGTATTAATGACATTGTGATAACAAAAAAACCTCCGGCTAGAAAACCATATTGTGTTTTTGGAGTATGCGAGTGTCCTGATCTATATAATAAAAAAGATCCAAATACACCTACAAAAAGTATTAGTGTAATAATTATTGTTTCACTTATTGTTTGTAGCGATCTTGATGGTACAATGGTAAATCCTTTAGGTACCTTCCCACCTTCAAGAATAGCATTTATTAACCCAGTTGATAATGCAAAAAAGAAAACCAGATAAATTACAGATATTACAATAATGAGTTTTGATTTACTATAGTTCAATAAAAGATAGCATTTAAAATAAATATAAATACCTTTTTTAAATTATTATAGAGATTAATTTAATTCTTTTTTAATATATTTATTTAATATAAGTATAATGAGATGTATTATCTGTGAAAAGGAAAGAATTGAAAATTCTGAATATTGTATTTATCATACTCAAGCCAGAAAATATCTTCAATTAAGTCATAAAAAATGGAATGAAGCTTATTCTACGAATTTAACATGGAATCAATATCTAGATAAATTGTCAAAATTAAAAAGTGTTGGTATTTGGATTAAGCAAGTGATTGATATAGAATTAAAAAAAAGTTAAATGAGATATTTACATTTCTCCCATGCCACCCATGCCACCTGGTGGCATTCCTCCACCTGGTGGCATTCCTCCACCTGAGGATTTACTGGATGCAATTACATCATCAATTCTTAATATCATTGATGCTGCTTCTGTTGCAGATTTAATTATCTGTTCTTTTACACTTAATGGTTCAAGTATATCTAATTTTGAAATATCAGTAATCTTGGCACTTTTAACGTCAATTCCCATCCATTTGGAACCCTTACTCTGTTTTGCTCTAAGATCAGTTGTAGTATCTATAGGATCCATTCCTGCATTTTCTGCTAATGTGATAGGTATTACCTCAAGAGCATCTGCAAATTTTTCAGCAGCCAATTGTTCTCGTCCAGATAATGTACTTGTCCATTCTCTAAGTTTACTAGCAACATAAGCTTCTGGAGATCCACCGCCAGCAACAATGAATGGTTTTTCCAAAACATCTTTTGTTACCATTAGTGCATCATGAATAGAACGTTCTGCTTCATCTATTACTCTCTGAGATCCTCCTCTTATTAAAATAGTTACAGATTTTGGATGTTTACAACCTTCAACAAATACCCATTTATCAGTTTCAACTTTTCGTTCTTCAACTAGATCAGCATTCCCTAAATCATCTGGCACTAGGTCATCTATATTGTTCACTACACGAGCCGCAGTTGCTCTTGCTAATCTTGTCATATCACTTTCTTTAACTCTACGAACGGTTAGAATACCAGATTTTGCTAAATAGTGTTGAGCTATATCATCAATCCCTTTTTGACAAATTACCACATTAGCACCAGTATTTTTAATCTTATCAACCATATCTTTTAACATTCTGTTTTCTTCCTCAAGAAACATTTTCATCTGATCTGGAGAGCTAATGTTTATTTTTGCATCAAATTCGGTCTTTTCAATTTCTAAAGCACAATTTAATAATGCAATCTTTGCTTGATTTATTTTCTTAGGCATTCCTCCATGAACTACTTCCTTGTCTAATACTATTCCTTGAATTAATGTAGTATCTCTCAATGATCCGCCTGTTTTCTTTTCTACTTTAACATCATCGATATCGACTTTGTAGTTTGAACCAGGCTTATCTGATACTTGGAAAACTGCATTTACTACAAGTTCAGCTAATTCTGGAGCTTCCTTTGAGACAAGTTTAGTCTGCATTGATGTTTTGGCTATTTTAAGTAATTCACCCTTCTCGTTCCCATCTATTTTTTGTGCTATTTTATTAAGAATTTCAATAGCTTTTTGAGCACTTTTTCTATATCCATCTACTATAATAGTTGGATGAACATCATTTGTTATAAGCTCCTCCGCTTTTTCAATCAATGCACCGGCTAATACTACTACAGAGGTAGTTCCATCCCCAACTTCATTATCCGTTGCTTTGCTGATTTCTACCATCATTTTAGCAGCAGGATGTTGTACATCTATTTCCTTAAGAATAGTAGCACCATCATTTGTGATGGTAACATCACCTAATGTATCTACTAACATTTTATCCATGCCACGTGGACCAAGACTTGAACGGACAATTTCTGCTATCAGTTTAGCAGCTGTTATATTATTCTTTTGTGCATCTCTTCCCTTTGTTTGAGTGGAGCCTTCTTTTAATATTAAAACTGGTACACCACCAGCTGAACCTTGTTGAATTGACATTCTATCATTCTCACCTAAAATTATTTATAACAATGTGACAGAACTGGGGATATTTTAATTTTCTGTAATACAATTTTTATTATAGAAGGTTAATCATCAATTACAATAAATATTTAGTAAAATTAAACAAATATTAACTAAATAAGGAATCAAATTGACCCTTTTCTATGTCAGCATAAATTTCTTTAGCAGGTTTATTTTCAATCATTACACCGTTACTGATACATGATCCAATTATTTCTTTAGAAGTATTTTTCAAGTCAATAGCGTAAGATATATCTATCTTCATTCTTGCAATTTTAACTATATTTTCCATACTAATGTTTCCAACATAATCTTTTCCTGAAGTTCCAGACCCCTTAGTGATCCCAGCTTCTTTGGCTATTAATGCGGTCGTTGGAGGTACGCCTACTTCTACAGTAAATTTTTTTGTCTCAGAATCAACCTCTACTTTAACAGGAACCTTCATTCCAGAAAAATCTTTGGTTTTATCGTTAATAGTATTTACAACTTGCAATACGTTAATTCCAAGTGGTCCCAATGCTGGTCCAAGAGGGGGTCCTGCACTAGCTTCTCCTCCCGTTACTAAAGCGGAGACAATTTTTTTATCACTCATGTCAAAAATAATATTTTTCGGAAATATAAATCGTCATTATATGTAATTAAAATATTTTTATATTTACACTTTATATATAAATATAAAAACTATCCACTTGTTTTTTTTAAATAATTTGCATCTACAGTAACAGGAATTTGATACGGAGAATCAAGTAATACTACAGTAGCTTCTTGCTTTTCATAATCAACACGTATAATCTTTGCTTTCATAGATTTAAAAGGTCCGGCTATAACTTCTACTGTATCATCTATGCTTAATTCTGTTACTACTGGTTTCTTTACAAGATACTTTTCAATATCACTAAAAGGAAGATCTCCTCGTATTTGTCCACGAACATGTCTAACTCCGTATAATGCATCATAAGCAATATTTGAATCAGGAGCTTCAACAATAACATAACCCTTGAAATTCTCCAAGATAAGAATAGAACGTAAACTTATTCTTTTTGAATT
>DAIPKY010000221.1:0-2624 GCA_036769505.1 Nitrososphaeraceae archaeon | reverse complement strand
AAACAAAAGTTTATCTTAAATTTCTCATTAATTAATCATTTTATTCAAAATAGATGATGAAAAATGTTTCTAAGGCTGATTAGCTTAGATAACAAAAGAAATCGTAATCTCGAAATTTCGGCGCCGAAAAGTTTTGTTATTGTAATAGAGTTTAATTTAAAAACACATGATTCCACCTTTATTCTCTAAAATCATCTTTCTTATTAAGGTAATTACAATTAAATCTATTAAATGGTATTATATAATAAAAAAGCTATATTTTAAAATAGATGAAGACTAATTTGAAATTTGAACAAACTCCTTTAATAAGATGATAACTTGATTAATTAAATGGAACAAAATATTATAACCCTTAATACTTATTTATTTGAGATTCCTTTTACAGATATTAGTATTGTCTTAAAGGATTATGAAGGTTTTCAAGATTGAAACTTTTTTCTCCTAAAGAAATAAGATTCTCAGGGGATTCTATAAAGAGTTGTATAGGCTTTATTGATTTGGTAGATTCGACTAAAAATACCATTACAATGGAGGGTTTAGATTATATCAGAAAATACTACTCTAAATTTATAAACTCAACATCTGAAGTAGTTAAAAGTTATAGCGGAAAAGTCATAAAAAATATCGGTGACTGTTTATTATTCTACTTTCCCAAAACTACTGATTTTAAGAATATAGAAACCTTTAGAGAAGGTATATCAAAAGATTAAATTATAAGAAAACCAGTTGATAAAAAGTTATTTACAAATACTGGAAAAACATTATTAAATTAAAGGCACATTCTATGTTTATTTTATTCATTACATCAATAAAATATCAAACAAAAATCTAAAAGGAGTAGCAGATTAATTCATTGCCACTAAAATTTCTTTTAAGAAAGGGTAATGAACAGACATTGTACATATTCAAATATATTATATTACCTTCAATTTCTCTTTCAATAATTGCTCTAGTTTCTACTACTAATCAATCTTTATGGGTAACCTTACCCAGGGATCATTTCTATTTTGAATTATTTGGTACATTACTTGGAGGAATACTCGCATTCTATTATATGTCGCGTGCTCAAACATTAAGTGATAAATTTAGCCTCTTTATTGGCATTGGATTTCTTGTCAATACTTTAATTGATTTGTTACATGCTACAGTTTCCCTCCTTAATATGGATAATATTTTATTCCTAAAATATTTTATTCCACAGACCTGGTTTGCTGGAAGGTTATTTCTTAGTGCTATGTTAGCTATAGCAATTGTTAAATATGTTTCTTTTTCTCATCTAGATTCCAGTACAAAACAATTATTACAAAAACAAAAACAACAAAAATCCTCTATCAAGCATACTAACAAGAATTATGAAAATTATAAATTCTCAAGATTACTCTTGCTTTATCTAATAATAGTTACTTTATTTGTTTCTATTGTAGCTATAAGTTCAATCTTTGTTGTTCTTCCATTTTCTGTAACTGATAATATTCCTATACATAGACCATACGAAATATTTCCTTTAGCATTATTTATATTGTCACTATATTATTTCTATAAGAATAAAATCTATAAGAATAAAGATATTTTCTATACAAGCTTAGTTATTTCTATTGTATTTGATATTTTCGGACAAATAATAATGTCATTCTCTGCACATCACTTTGATACATCACATAATATTCCCCATGTTTTAAAAGATGCAGGTTATTTTATAATTATTATCGGACTTGCATTGTCAAGCATACAATATAATATTAGATTAAGAGAAAGCAATGAAATGCTTACTATTCAATATGAGAAAGTCAAGGAATCAGAAAAAATGAAAGATGAATTTATCAATATAGCTGCGCATGAACTGAGAACTCCTATACAACCTATACTTGGGCTATCAGATATAATATATTCTAAGGTTAAAGATGAAGAGCTTCATGAATTACTAGATATCATTATGAGAAATGCAAAGAGGCTAAAACGGCTTACTGATAATTTGCTGGATGTTACAAAAATAGAAAGTCGCTCTTTAATGCTTAATAAAGAAAAATTTATTATGAATATTCTGATATCTGAAGTTTTAAAAGATTATGTGAATAAACAGAAAAACCAACTAATAGTAAAAATAGTATATGATTTCAAACGTAAGGAGGATATCATTGTAGAAGCAGACAGAGATAGAATATCACAAGTTATCCACAATCTTTTAGATAATGCTTTAAAATTTACTACCACTCATAACAATCAAAAAATATTTGTTATTGTAGATAAAAAGAAAGAAGGTGAAGAAGAAAAAAAAGTAGTTATTGTAAGTGTAAAAGATACCGGAGAAGGCATACCTGAGAAGATATTACCTAAATTGTTTTCAAAGTTTAGTATTTCTAATTCTACTACTGGGACTGGCTTGGGACTATATATATGTAAAAATATTATCGAAGCACATGAAGGTAAGATATGGGCTGAAAATAACTCAGATGAAAATGGAGCAACATTTAGCTTTACATTGCCAATTGCAATATAACATATTTCAATTCTTTAAACTAGTATTATTCACAAAACTTGAAAGGTATTAAAAAACTAAGTTTAGTTCACTTTACTAGTCTATTCTCTCCCTTCTTCTCTCTATGTATCTATCAAATTGATAAATA
>DAIPKY010000015.1:0-23730 GCA_036769505.1 Nitrososphaeraceae archaeon | reverse complement strand
GAGAAGGGATTATTTAATGGCAGATAAAATAGTAGATAGAAAAGAAAATGTACAAGTTCTTGAAGATACTATCATATCTCTATTAGATAACACTGATAATGGAGAATTTAATCAATATAAAATTTTCATAAAACTTTTACTTGAAGATCTAAGGCGTACTGCAGAACATGCAAGTGATATAGCAGAAGAAGCTTTAAATCAAACAATAGGCGAAGTTATTACTATAGAAAAAAGACCTTCACACTATAGGACGTGACTTACTGATTTAAAACAAATGTTGTTATACATATAATAATGATTCTCTTAACTTATTGATAAAAAGCAGTAAATATGTAATATTTATAATAATCTTAGATCTTGGGTCTATTTTCCTAATTACAGCAGTTTATACTCACTTTTAGAATTGAAGATTTTTCAATATCATTAATAGGTATAATAATTTATACAATGAATTAATTAATTTTTAATCCTACCGTTTAAACTAATAATCAATAAATAAATACAAAATAAATAAATAAAAAAATTTGTTGAAATACCACCTTTTAATAAAGATATTAAAAAAGGAGGAGGAATTATTGTAGTATTGGACTTCCTTTATATGTTAACGATTTTAATGTCTCTTGGTTTAATTTGACTACATCATTAGGCAAAGGAACATATCCCAAATCTGATGCAAAAGTTTGTCCGTCTGTAATTGCCCAAGATATAAAGTCTACTAAATCTTTAGCTTTTGTTTCGTCAAGTGAAGGATTTGTACTTAATTCTTTGAACAGAAGTAGATATGAAAAACTAGCTATTGGGTACGAATCCTTTCCTGGTGCATTTACTACGGAAATATCTTTCCAAGACTCATCTCCCTTTGGAAGTGTAGGTGCAACAGAAGAAACTGCAACGGCTGTTGAATTAAGAGAGGGTTTTATAAAACTACCATCTTTATTTTGAATATGTGCATATTTTGTATCCGTAGTCAGAGCATATGACAGTTCTATATATCCAATTGAATTAGGAGTGCTCTTTATAGACCCACTAACTCCTTCATTTCCCGGAGCACCTATACCAGTAGACCATGGGACCGATTTTCCTTTACCCATAGTCGTTTCCCATACAGAGCTAACATTTGCTAAATAATCTGTAAAAACAAATGTAGTTCCAGATCCATCTGATCTATGTACAACTACAATGTCCTCTGAAGGTAATTCTAATCCTGAATTAATTTCTTTTATTTTAGGATCATCCCATTTAGTTATCTTTCCCAGGAATATATCAGCAATAATAGGACCTGTTAGCTTTAATTCCTTGTCTGCTGCTACTTGTGGTAAATTATATGCCACTACTACAGAACCAATAGTTTCTGGAATATGTACTGCACCTATAGCTTTTTTCTCTTCTTCTTTATTTAGTGGCGCATCAGTAGCTCCAAAATCTACTGTTTTCTCAATAAATTGCTTCACTCCTCCACCACTACCAATAGATTGATAGTTAATATTTACATCAGGTTTGATGTTTTGATATTCTACTCTCCATGTATCTATTAAAGGAAATGGAAAGGTTGCTCCTGCACCATTAATAGTTGTTTGTGCAAAAGTTTGTTCTAAGAGTGATGGTATATTTGCTGTAAAAAATATACCGGCTATAAGCCAAACTCCTATTTTTTGATTATTTCTCATAGTTTAAGTACATACTACTTTGATTAATTCATTGACATAATACTTGGTATAGATCTATAGTCAACTACATAAAGTATAATGTATGAATACACATAATTCTGGCTATCCATTTTCCCATGGGAATATAATCCATTTCTTGTGATTCAAAACTTTCCCAATTACTATTTTGTTATTATCTGGAATTCTATATCTACTTACAAGACATGCATAGTCATATTCTAATTCGAATCTTTTAAAATATTCATTTACAATGGAAAAAGTTTTTCCAGTATCATAAATTTCATCTATTATTAATAAATACTTTATACCTTTGTAAAATTTATTAATTTTGAATATTTTATCCTTTCTAATGGTAATAAATTCAATATCCTTAATATCTAATTCTCGTGAAATTAATATTGCAGGAATTATGCCCCCTTTTTTTATACCAATAATCAGATCGTATTTCTTGTTATTTTTTTTTATTTTGAGTACAGTCTTCTTTACAAGATTTTCAATATCGTCCCAATCTAAAGAATAATTATTCTTTAGATGTTGTTCAGAGGTGGTAGTAACTTCTTTTTTCAAACAATCAAAATGATAAAAAAATAATTAATTAATATTTATTTATTTATTTATTTATTTTTTAATATTGATTTTATCAGTTATTAGATATGTATACCAACCATTTTTCACTATATTTATGATTTCCTCTTATAGCTTTTTCAAATAATTTCTTTATTCTTTTTGTTATTGTTCCAGTTTTTCCATTTCCTATCATTCTATTATCAATTTCACCGACTGACTTTATTTCGGCCGCTGTGCCAGTTAAAAAAATTTCATCTGCTAAATACAATTCATCTTTGGATATATCACGAATTTCTGTAAGAATACTATCTTCCTTTGCCAGTGCTAATACTGTATCTCGTGTTATTCCTTCTAGTGAGCCAGATGATATTGGAGGAGTTATCAATGTCTTATTTTTTACGATAAAAATATTTTCTGCACTTGCTTCCACTACTTTTCCTGCAGTATTTAACAGTATAGCTTCATCAAATCCAGCTTTGATTGCTTCAATTCTAGCTAATGCTGAATTAGCATAATTAGCTGTAGCTTTTGCATGAACTGGCATAGTTCGTCCATCAATTCTCATCCATCCTGATACCATGAGCCTTATTCCTTGTTCGTCATTTTCTTTTTTTATATATTCATCCCATTTCCAAACAGCTATTGAGACTGAAACTTTATTATTTAATGGATAAACTCCCATTTTTCCGTGACCAAAGTAAACTAAAGGTCTGATGTAACATTCATCTAATCCATTTTTTTTAATTGTCTTAATTATTGCATCTTCTAATTCCTTCATTGAATATTCAATATTCATAAAATATATTTTTGCACTATCAAATAACCTCTTCAAATGATCTTTTAGTCTAAATATCGCTAGTCCTTTTTGGGTTTTATAACATCTTATTCCTTCAAATACAGCAGTACCATAATGCAAAGAATGTGTTAAAATATGTATTTTAGCATTTTGATATTCATATAAAAAACCATCAATCCAAATAATATTTCTATCGTCCATTTGATTTTCATTCTTTAATACTAATCAAGTTTAATTGTTGTTGTTGATGTTGTGAGTAATTTTTAAATCGGTTTTATTTCTTTGTAAATGTATTGCCCTTATAGCATTTGCAACATTGTTATCTATGTCATCTACTATTATAAGAATTCTTGATGTTTCCTCTTGTGCATCCAAATTCAATATATTTATATCATAATCGCCTAAAGTTCTACTTGCAGTAGAAACAATTTTTGGCATTTTCCACATCATATCTCCGATTAGTGTAACTACTCCTTTTCCATAAGCAAATTCGACTTTTGGATAAAAAGCCTTAAAATGACGTTCATGACGTTTGACATAGTCTGCATCAAGAAATAGCAATCTTGTAATTTCTATATCATCAACTTTAAATGGTGATAATTTTAAGAAATTATAGTATTGTTTATCCTTTTCAAGTGATGCAATTAAATGAGAAGCAGCAATACTTTCCATTCTGACAATAACACAATTTCTTTTTCCAGTTACAATCTTGATTAATGAACTATCCTCTTCCTCCTCCTCCTCCTCCTCCTTATTTTCATTTTCTACAATATCTAAAAAATCGTATTTTCTATTAATCAAAGATTTCTCAATTATAGTAATATCAGAAGGGTGCAATAGTGATGTAATTACTATAGGGATATCAAAATTATTGTCATCAATTTCCTTAATTGCAATAGGATCTAAAATCTTCATACCAAACATACCAGCTAATCTTGCCTCATTATATGATAAATATCGTATAGATTCCAATTCTTCTTTTTTTACTATTTTTGGATCTGCGCTTAGTACAATGTTATCTTTTTCGAAATCTATTTGTACCTTAAATTCATCGTGTAGAATTATTGCAATATCTGCTGCAGTTCTATCAGACCCTCCCCTTTCATATGTTGTTTCAAGTCCATCAATTGTTTTTCCAATGAATCCTCCAATAGATATTACTTCATTTTCTTCTAGTAATTTAAGAAAATGTTTTTTATGTTCTTTAGATTCCTCTAACATGAAATTAGCTGCTTCAAAATTATCATCAGTAATGATCGGCCATTTCTCAATATCAACATGGTCACATTTTAACCCATTACTTCTCATTATGTAATCCATAAGATATGACATGGTAATTTCTCCTCCATATGCAAGTATTCTTGATCTGGTAACATCAATAAACCTTTTATTTGCAGCAACATGATTTAACGAAGATGTAACATAATTATAAAATTTATTAAGATGAAATTCAAATTCTTCAAAATATTTTTGAGATAAATATTTTTTGGCTATATTTAAATATGTTCTATACAAAATATTTGTATCTACTGTTTGACCAGAAGCATATTTTCTACCAATATGTATGGCAATATCTGTCATAGATTTGACTTTTCCTTCATGTTCCATTAATGGTGCAGAAAAAACGGCTACAATTTTTTTCTTTTCTTTTCTCAGAGCCTTTATTCTTTCTATCACAGTAGGAATTTGATCACCATTCTGGCCAATAGTACTTCCTCCAAATTTTGCAACAATAACTTCGGTCATATGTTATATCTATCCTAGTGTAATTTTTGTTATATTATTAATGTATATCACATCTAAATAAAACTTGATATGATCTCAGCAGCTTTTTTTGCTCCATTGCTCACCTTATTTTTTCTCAAATCAGAATTTGAGCTAAGTTTTTCTTCAATTAATTTATCCAGTCTTAATATATCTTTATATTCAAAACCCAGTCTTTTGGCACCTTCTTCTTGCTCATAATGATTTTTAAGAGGTATAAATATTCCAGGAATGTTATAAACTATGGACTCGTCCATTGTAGATCTACCCGCTAACGATATTATTAAGTCAGAAGCATAAATATATTCATTCAAATTAGGTACATATCCTAATAAATGAAAATCTTCAGCTGGGTTTATTTCGAGGGTGGGCCCAGTCACAACAATAAGGTCTATATCTAATTTTGCCTTTAATCTTCTAAAAGAATCAATAACTTTTTCTATTAGATATTTTCCAGCATCAGTTCCACCAACACTTACAACAATTGTTTTTTTAGTAAAATTAAATCTTTTACGTAATGTTTCCCTACTTTCGAGAATTTCTCTTACAATTGGTCCAACATATCTAAAATTTTCTGTATCATATCCATAATCAGGTATTATTACGCAATCACATTTCTTTATAATTTGACATAATTTCTTGTTCATTTTTTTTTCTATTATTGATGTTATACCTTTGGTAAAACTAGTGTTAATTACATCTGTAATTAGAATTCTTCTTAAATTTTTTTCCTCCGCTATAGAAATTGATGCAAAATCTTCGTCACTGACTATTAGTTTTTCAAGATTCTCATCTATAATTTTTGTTGCGATTTTTTTGCATTTTTTGTAATATAACAAATACTTTATTAACCATCTAAATGAATGATTTAGTTTTCCAGACTCAATTTCAAACTTAGGTGGATCATACAAATTAAAGGCTTTCCATCCATAACTTTTTAAAAATGTATATGCTGCAGAGCCAGTAACAAAATTTACTTTATTATCATTTTTAAACTTTAAATTATGAATTATTGCTACATCCCTTGCTGCATGACCAAGACCTATAGGGCTTATAAAAAAAAACATTTATCTATACAATTGTTTCCTTCTTTTTGTATTTTACTGTTTAAAATTAATTTCTCTCTATTAATTGGCTTTAACCTCTATTTGCATTTTAAATCATAACTGTTTTACTAGATAAAGTTTATAATATTTAATTATTACAATTCAATAAAGACTTGCTTAATAACGATGTTTGACAATCCAATATTGTGACATAGTAAGATTGAGATAAATCTATTTAAAATTACATTAGATATTGTAGATTTCCTCTCATGAAAGAAATAACATTTATAGATAGACACAAATGTTATATATCTTTTAAAGAATGCAAAATTAAATAAAAATTAGAATAGGATATTAACATTATTACTTAGATTGATGTTCTATCAATATTTAATCCCTACTAGAGTAGATTAAATGAAAGATATGACTCTACTCTCATATTATATTTTTGGAAAAAAATTACTATAATTTGAATAGTATTGGAATAGTATTCTTAAAATAGTTCATTTCCATGTTTCCGAAAGTGCTATATAATACAATATTATTCAAATCAATCATCAATTTATCATGTCTAATAAAAAGAAAAAGAAAAAGAACAATAAAAATGATGACGACGATAATAAAAAGAAAAAGAGCTATTTCGATATAACAAGAAAAAAAAGGAGTAAAAACTTAAAAACAATTATTCTTCCAATTATAGCTGCACTTGTTATTATTGCTGGAATTTCAATTTATTTATTTTCTCAAAATACTCTATCTGTTGCAGGTTTCGGACCTTTAGGTTCTGCACATGAACATGCGGCATTTTTAGTTAAAGTAAATGGCCAAAATATAGATTTTAGTCAACCAAAATACCAGGTACAATCTGATTATATTCATGTTGAGAACGGTGATGGCACAACACTACATAGACATGCAACAAATGTTACTTTTGCGGATTTTTTAAAAAGTATCAAAATGGATATAGACAAGAAAAATAATTGTCTGGTCTTTACTAATGGAACAGAATATTGCGATGATAATAATAACAAACTAAAAACATTCATCAATGGAAATTCAACAAAATCTATTTCAGAATATATTCTTAATAATAATGATCGCTTGTTAGTGATTTATGGAAATGAAACTGATGAAGAGATTGCTAAAGCATTAGACGAATTAAATAAGATTAAAATTCAATTCACTTAAATTTTCTTTCTTTTTATTAACTATCCTTTATCTTTTTAATATCACTTTAATTATTTTTTATAGAATTTCCTACTAAATACACAAATATATCATCAAGTGTTATAGGTGATATATTAAAGGATATATTATTTTTTATTGCTAGGTTAGATAATTCACTTATATGAGATTCAAAGGTGAATAACCTAATAATATCTGTGCCTATTTCTACGAGATTTCCGTAACCTTTCAATTGGTTGACATCAAGGTTTTTTTTAGATATATCCATACGAATATTTTGGGGAATTATTTTTCGTAACTCATTAATATTTCCCTCTTTTACAATTTTACCATTATCTATTATAACTATTTTATCAGATAATATTTCTGCTTCATCCATATAATGAGTTGTAAGTAATATGGTTTTACCTTCTTTTTTCAAATCTTGCATTAAGTTCCAAACTTGACGCCTTGAAACTGGATCGAGACCAATTGTAGGTTCATCTAGAAATAATAAATCTGCATCAACAGCAGTAGCCATTGCTACCAAAATTTTTTGTTTCATTCCTCCAGACAAATTCATTGCAGGTTTATCTTTTACTTTAAGTAATTCAAATCTTTCTAAGATTTTTTCAGTTTTTATTTTTGCGATAGATTTCTCTTCTCCTCTAATCTTGAGCCAATTATAAACATGATCCCAGGGAGTAAGTGCTCGTAATGGTCTTCCTTCTTGAGGAACCACCGAGATAAATTTCCTTATATGTTCTGCTTGGCTTATTACATCATAACCTGAAACTCTTAAAGTACCAGATGTTGGTAACAACTGCGTTGCACAGATTCTTACAAATGTAGTTTTTCCAGCACCATTCCTTCCTAATAATGTGAAAATTTGCCCTTTATCGATCTTTAATGATATGTTCTCTAAAGCTGGTACGCGTGTACCTTTATAAATTTTAGATAAATTATATGCTTCAATTGCCTGCAATATTTTGGTATTTACTTTCAATCAATATATTTGGATCCAATTACTTCCTCCTCAAATCTGAAAAATTGATGATCAGGGATTCTTACAGTTAATATAACTGGTGGCCTCGTGGGCTCTGAAGTCTTTTATATGTCGCACTATCTTAATCTAAAAGATGATATATAAACAAAAAGAAGAAAAAATGAATGGGATAATTATGATACTAGATTATGCCTGATCCAAAAAATTGTTCTTATAATATTAAAAGATTTAGAGACTAAGTATCCAAACAAAGGGACTTAATATCCATTATAGCAAACCTTTTTTATCAAGGTTGATATTATTAGAAAATTTTAATCTGATACACGGAAAAAAAAACACCATATTAATCCAATAAAGAGTGAATCAATAATAATATAATGCTATGTTTTATTGAGGTTTTTTCTTGGCTTCGTACATATAGCCTACTATAGTCTAAAAACAGAGCAAACAAAAATACTTATTTGAATACATCATGATGATGATAATGGATGAATGAAGAATTGATACGAATTAAAAAAGGTGTTAAAAAAAATATTTGTAGTAATCATTTAATTAATTAATTAATTAATTAATTCATTCATTCATTCATGACGATTATATTATTAACAAAATTCAAATAATCTAAATAATAGTAACTCATCATAAACTTATGGTAGAATTTACTGATATGAAAGGTCAAGAACTTGTAGATATCAAAGAAACAGAAGATAAACTTGAATTATTTTTTAAAAATAATAAATATATTATTCAAATTGTGGACGGAAACTTCAAAATAACACAAACAAGCTAACAAGATTTAAAATCTTATTATTTTCACTATTGTAATCATATAGTATTTTGTCAAATTAATTTAACATTAATGTTATTCTAAAGATATTAATCCAAATAATGGTCTATGAATAATTTCACTATTATAAACCAATTCAATAAAAATTTTATTGTATTTTTTATATTGTTATCCGTTTCATCAATTTGTATTTTTCAATCATTTTCTCCCGAGAATAAAAATAATTTAATAGAAGAATCTTATGGTGTTATACAAACGTTTCCTATGCAGATAGATTATGCTCACTTTATATCTCCTTTAAATCAAGATAATCAAGTAAAAGTGCTTCTAAAATCTCTCACTACAAATGATACTACTGGATTGAATAATAAAACAATTAATGCAGTAATGAAAATATATTCTATTAACGGAACGTTGCTAAAAACATCCTCCTATCCACAGGGTTTTAATTATAATAGTACTGAATCTATAAAACTTGCGACTAGTATTGCAGACAAATCTATTGAAACAATTACAGCAGTTATACAATTGACTAATTTAGAAAAAACACAGCCGTTGTCTGATCCATTAACAATCAAACTTGGTCTTGGACAAGTTATAGATAGATGAACTTATTTCTCTATTTTTCATTTGTATTATAATTTTCCAATAAGTTCATATTAATAGTTATAATAATTGTTAGATCTTGGGAATTTACAAATATGCATTTTATAAAAGTCCAAATATTGGAATTTTTGTGAAATGTAATGATCAGTTCCTAGTACTTCCATTAGGATTTGCTCCAACAAAAACTACTATGTTATCAAAATATTTAGAAGTTTCAGATAGTATTTATGTTTCAATTGCTGACACACGATTATTAGGGCCAATGATGGTTATGAATAATAATGGGATATTAGTTTCTTCCATTACCTCAGACGAAGAGATTAATATATTAAAAGAAAAAAGTCAATTAAATGTTGAACGTTTAAAAAGTAAGTATACTGCAATAGGTAATTTAATAGCTACAAACGATCATGGAGCTATAGTGTCACCATTATGCAATGATGTAAAAACTCAAATACAAGATATTTTGGGGGTATCCGTTATCTCTATGAGTATTTCTGGGTTTATTCAAACAGGAGCGATGATAGTTGCCACGAATAAGGGTGCTGTAGCTTATCCTGATGCATCAGATGATGAAATTAAGACAATTTCTGACATATTAAATGTTAATGTTGAACCAGTAACAATTAATGGTGGAATCCCTTTTTTGGCATCAGGAATTATTGCTAATTCTAAGTCAGTTGTAGTTGGAAATATGACCAGTGGTCCAGAGTTAATAATGTTAAGTAGAGCTTTCAATGTTTAGGCAATTTAATAAAATTAATTATTATTTCTATTTACTTTTGTAAAGAATTATTAAATGAAAAATTTATTATTTCACTCAGGAATTACATTATAATAGAAGCGGGAGTTGCCAAGCATGGTCAAAGGCGTGAGATCAGATTTAACCTGACACGATGCTCAGAAGTTAGCAGCATTTGACTAACTAAGATACCTCATCTCTTAGGAGTTCGTGGGTTCAAATCCCACCTCCCGCATCTATAAGCCTCAAATTTTTTATTGACAAACCTTTTTACTTAGTGCTCTGATATATAAAAAACCTTGTAAATAATTAAACGAAAAAAATTTTTTTTATAAATATTATAAAATATTAAATTCAGACATTAAAAATTAACGAAAAATATTTTGAATTTCAATAGACAGAGATATATAGTTGTAAAATCAAAAAAGGAATCAGCGGGGTGGGGAAGCCAGATATATAATAGGCAAAGTTATCCCGGCGGGCTCATAACCCGCAGAGCGGTTTCTACCCTCAGCAATTATTGCTATACGGTAGCCGTAAGTTCAAATCAACCCCCCGCTATTTTTTTGGTGTTTATCTAAATCTTTCAAACCATTTTGGATACAATTCTACATTTCCAAATTCAAAAAATTTAATCTTTTCTTTTCCATATCTGTGAAAAGGTTTAGTTAAATGCCTATGTGCTTTTAATGTAGGGATGTATAATCCTTCCTTAATTAATCTTGTTTTTATTAAGCGTACTTTTTTACAATTTTTATCGATTTTTTTACATTTTTTGCATTGATACCCTTTATTTTTTCCTTCTGATTTCATCCTCTTTTTACAATTTATACATAATGGATTAACAGTATTATAAATTTGTGCGAGTTGTTGGATAAAAATATATTCGATATTTAATACCTTTGGATGTTTTGCAGTAGCTTTTCTAACACCAAATCCTATTACTATTTGATCTCCTATATGTAATTGTGAAGCAATTTTAGTTAATCCAGTTGGTTCATATACTACTGCCAAACACATATTTTTTAATTGGTCTTCAACGGTAAATAATACATGTCCACCTTGAATAATTTGTGGATTTGTTACTATTACACAGTTAACATATCCAGAAGTAAAGGATTTTATCATCGACAATTTCAATTCATTTTGTAAATGCATCCCTGTTCCTTGATTAGAACGATAAATCATATACCCTGCTAGATCTTCTTTGATTTCCAGAATTTTTAAACTATTATGTAATATCTGAGGATCTTCTCCTCTAATTCCACAAAACACTGGATCAGGTCCATGAGGTAATATAAGAACTCGTTTATGTATGTAATCATAACTGTTAAACGTAGAGGGGAATGTTTTATTGTGGAGACGAATAACATTTACTGGATCGATTGTTCTAAGAGTTCCACAATTTTTAATTTTTCTATATGTTAATATCTCAAATGTATGATCTGAATTTAATAAACATCCAATAGCAGCTATAGCTCCAACTAATCCTTGACCATTTCCAAAGCTAAAACATTTTAAATTATATTTTTGTGCTAGTTTTGTTGCTTTTTGTTTACTAAGTATATCAAACATTGCAAGTCTATGGAATTCCTTAATTTCATCAGGAATTTCTTTGCTTTGCAAACAAACCAATCCGGGATTAGCACCTTTACCAATTTCAGAATTTTTTTCTAGCTCATTTTTAATAAAATCAATTATATTTTCATTATTATTATCTTTAGTCATTATTCTCAAACAAACAGCGCCATTTCCACGAGTTTTCCATGGAATGTTGGGATTTAATCTTATTAACAAAGGATAATCTAAAAATTTCACATTTTTTTTGTAAAGATAAGTTGTAACTTTGAATGCTAAATGTGTAGTACATTTTCCCAATGTTGAATCTGTATCATCGAACCCTATATGCAGAATATTATTGTCATTTGTATCTGTGCTCATCAACATTACTAACTAATATTAAATCATTAAATAAATTTAATTTCTTTTGGAAATAATGATAAGAAAATTTAAATCATATTAAATATTTTGCATAATTACTTTTTTATATTGAACGAAATAAAAGATATCATGCAATTTAAAGTGTTAGAAGATCTTGATTTTACAAAACGTGGGGGATTATTACCCGTAATAGTTCAAGATCAGATGTCTAAAGATATTCTTATGCTTGCATATGTTAATAGAGACGCTCTTGAAAATACTATCAAGACTGGCAATGCATGGTTTTGGAGTACCTCTAATAAAAAATTATGGATGAAAGGTGAAGAATCAGGTAATATCCAACCTATTGAGAAAATCCTAGTTGATTGTGATGCTGATGCATTAGTATATATTGTAAATTCTACTAAACCCATATGTCATACTGGAAGTAATTCTTGTTTCCATAATTTTCTAAAATATAAACATTATTAAAAAATATATTATACTTATAATATTTTTATATAATTAACAAAGTTATAAATAATATTGTATTATTTTGTTTTAATATTCTATTTTTTTTATATTGTCAAATTATAGTAATACTAAATTTCTGTTTAGAGAACCTTATTTACCATGTATTTTAACTGCATTATTATAAATGGGAATAATACAGTCTTTAATATGCAGAGAATGCAAAAAAGAATATAAACCTCAATTTAGATACATTTGCGAAGATTGTTTTGGACCTCTTGATGTTAACTATATCTATCCTAATAATATAAAAAGAGAATTATTTGAATCGCGTAAAGAAAAAACCTATTGGAGGTATTTTGAACTCTTACCAATAAGAGATAAAAATAACATAATTAGCATTAATTCAGGTTTTACTCCTTTACAAAAATCTACAAACCTTAGTATAGATTTGCAATTAAAATCTTTATACATTAAAAATGATTCTGTTAATCCAACCTTCTCTTTCAAAGACAGGCCTGCGGGTGTTGCTGTATCTAGAGCGAAAGAAATTAACCTAAAAGCAGTAGGTTGCGCTTCAACAGGAAATCTTGCATCTGCTACCGCTGCGCATGCTGCAGTAGCTAGACTTCCTTGTTATATATTTGCGCCTGCAGATTTAGAACCTGTAAAAATCTCTCAGGCATTAGCTTATGGTGCAGAGTTTGTTGCTGTAGATGGAACTTACGACGATGCAAATAGGGTAGCATCGGTAATTGGCGACTCAAAAGGAATAGGCATAGTGAATATTAATATGAGACCATACTATGTTGAAGGATCAAAAACCCTTGCTTATGAAGTAGCAGAGCAACTTAATTGGCAAGTACCAGACTATCTAGTAATTCCTGTTGGTAGTGGTGCAATGTTAAATGCAATTTGTAAAGGCTTTGAGGAATTATGCGAAATAGGGTTAGTTGATGATGTTTCTAATTTAAAGATTATTGCTGCACAACCTCATGGATGTTCACCGGTAGTAGATGCCTTTAAATCAAATAGCGACGAAATATTCCCTGTAGAAAAACCAAATACTATTGCAAAAAGTCTTGCTATAGGTGATCCAGGAGATGGAATTTATGTTTTAAAAAGGTTAAAACAATATCACGGTATTGCTGAATCAGCTACAAATCAAGAAATAAGGAATGGGATACTTAAATTATCAAAGACTGAAGGTATTTTCACAGAGCCCGCAGGTGGCGTCTCTGTAGCTGTTCTTCAAAAATTAGTTGAAAGTGGTAAAATAGACCGAGATGCAAATATAGTTTGTTATGTTACTGGTAATGGTCTCAAATCTACTGAAGCTATAGTAGATATGCTGCCAAAACCCTCTACTGTTAAACCCGATGTCCAAATGGTCTCTACAATAATTAGATAATAAAAATAATATGAATAATATATGCGAAATAATAAAAAGTGAAGATATAAATGGCAAAAATTGAATTTATAATTCCATCTGTTTTAAATAAAGGTTCTGGAGAAAAAAAAATATTATTAGACGTACAAGATTTACATGATGCCTTTAATAAGGCATCTGATAATTTAGGCGATGATTTTAAACGTAGAGTATTAGATCTTAACGGCAAACCTAGAGCTCTTATAAATATCTATATAAATGGAAAAAATATGCGCTTTAACAAAGATGGAATGACAACATCACTTAAAGATGGTGATTCAATTTATATACTGCCTGCAGTAGCTGGTGGAGCAAATGAAACTAAAATTGAACATATAGAACTTAGTAGTCAAGATCTCCAACGTTATTCTAGACAAATAATGTTAGAAGAAATAGGATTTATTGGAATGGAAAAACTTAGAAACTCCAAAGTTTGCGTTGTTGGAGTCGGTGGAATTGGAAATCCAGTTGTAACTCAATTAACTGCTATGGGTGTTGGAAAGATCCGCATTGTAGATAGAGATGTAGTTGAAATATCTAATTTACATCGACAACATTTGTATACCGAACAAGATATTGGAAAAGTCAAAGTTGAAGCAGCAATAGAACATCTGAAAAGGAGGAATACGGATGTAGAAATTGAAGCGCTTCCTATTTCTATTACTACTTATAATGCAGAAAATATAGTAAAAGGATTTGATGTTGTTATAGATGCACTTGATAGTATTGATGCACGATATGCTTTAAACGATGCGTGTATTAAACAACATATTCCACTCATTTATGCGGGTGCATTAGGAATGCTTGGTTCAGTATGCACAATTCTTCCAAATCAATCTGCATGTCTTCGTTGTATATTTCCTGCTTTATCGGAGGATGATATGCCTACATGTAGTACAGAAGGTGTTCATCCTTCTATTTTGTATTTAGTTGGTGGTATCCAAGTATCTGAAGCGATAAAAATATTGTTGGGACAAAAACCTTCATTGGTAAATACTTTATTGTACATTGACTTAAACGAGCTATCATTTGAACGCATTAAAATGTTAAGGCATGATGAATGTACAGCATGTGGAAAAGAAAAAATAATAAAAGAAATACAACAGCAAGAAAAAGAACTTATTATTGAAGAACTATGTGGTAGAGATAGAGGCAAAAGAACTTATACTGTGACACCTTCAAAAACAACTTCTATAGTTAATTTAAAAAAAGTAATAAACAATGCAGAATTATTAGGATATAATATAAAATCTAGAGGGTCTTTGGGAATAACTGTAACGACTAATAATAGTAATCCATCGCAACAACTATCCATAAGTTTTATGACTAGTGGCACAGCAACTATAGTAGGAGCAAAAGACGAGAAGGATGCACTTTCTATTTATAATGAATTTTTAAATTTTAAAATTAGTAATAAAAAATAAATTATTTTTAGAATACTACTTTAACAGCATCTTTTACTTCTTTCGATAGTTCTCTATAGCCGTTTTTATCTATTATAACAACATTTATTCCATCTCCTGTACCCGCATTTCTTCTAATTGCTGCGGCGATCGCCTGCAAAGCTACTCTATATGCTTCATCTACACTCATATTTTCTTTAAATTCACTTTCTAAGTAACCATAAGCTACAGGAGATCCACTACCTGTAGAAATAAATTTTTCTTCAGTTAATGATCCAAACAAATCAATATTATAAATCTGACCAGCACCCTTACCTTCGTATCCTGCCATGATAATCTGAACGTAATATGGAAAATATCTTTGATTAAATAAAATATTTGAACATAGTCTGGCAGCTGATTGAACTGGAATGATCCTTTTGTTAGATATTCTATATAGATTTGCATTATATCGCATTGTATCTACAAGATTCTGAGCATCAGCTACTCCTCCTGCAATAGTCATTCCTAAATGGTTATCAACTTTTTGAATTTTCATTACATGCCTATCAGCTATAAACATACCTGCACTAGCACGAGTATCAGCAGCTAATACAACGCCATCTGAACATGAAAGAGCACAAGTAGTTGTTCCTTTTTTAATCTGATTTGCTATATATTCAGAATATCTATTATCTTGTACGTGCATATTAATCAAAGTTAATCAGTTCAATACTACATAAGTATTTTTTCATTCTTTCGGATGTTATATGATTATATTTTACTATTATATAATATATAACATAATGTCACATACTCTCTTTGAAAAAATTTGGGATAATCATATAGTATATCCTAATTCTACTACTAAAAGTATTAACGAACCAATAAATCCTGATTCATATTTACTTTATATAGATCGACACTTGATCCATGAAGTTACATCACCACAAGCATTTGATGGTCTAAGAACAAGTAATAGAAAAGTTAGAAGACCTGATTTGACTTTTGCTACTATGGACCATAATGTTCCTACTATAAACAGAGGTCTTCCAATAGTTGATCAAATCTCTGCTATACAGATTAATACATTAGTAGAAAACTGTAAAGAATTTGGTATACGTTTATTTGATTTGGATAGTCCTAATCAAGGTATAGTTCATGTTATAGGTCCTGAACTAGGAATAACTCTTCCAGGTGCTACTATAGTTTGTGGAGATAGTCATACTTCTACGCATGGAGCTTTTGGAGCCTTTGCTTTCGGAATTGGTACTAGTGAAGTAGAACATGTACTTGCAACTCAATGTCTTTGGCTAACTAAACCAAAAACTATGGAAATAAATTTTTTTGGTAAACCAAAAAATTTACTGGCAGTATCAGCTAAAGATATTATATTAGCACTCATTCGTAAAATAGGTATAGGTGGAGGTATTGGAGCAGTTGTAGAGTATCGCGGTGATATTATAAAGAAATTTTCAATGGAAAAAAGGATGACTATTTGTAATATGTCAATAGAAGCCGGAGCTAGAGCAGGATTAATTGCTCCTGATGAAATAACCTTTGAATATATACGTAATCGAGAATACTCTCCTAAAGGCGAAAAGTTTGAAAAAATGGTTACATATTGGAAAGAGGATTTGAAAACTGATAATAATTCTAGTTTTGATAAAAAAGTAGAAGTAGATATATCAAATCTTTCTCCACAAGTGAGTTGGGGAACAAATCCTTCAATGGTTGCTGATGTGACAGGCATAATTCCATATGCGGATGAATATGCTATGGGTAATGAAGATGAAGAAAAGGCTGCAACCCGAGCACTTGAATATATGAATTTAAAATCCGGTACTCCAATTACTGATATCTGTATTGACCGAGTGTTTATAGGTTCATGTACGAATTCTAGATTAGAAGATCTTATCGAAGCATCTGTTATTGTAAAAGGAAGAAAAGTTTCACCAAAAGTTCATGCTATGGTTGTACCAGGATCTCAATCGGTCAAGTTAACAGCAGAAAAATTAGGATTAGATAAAATTTTTATAGAGAGTGGATTTGAATGGAGAGAATCTGGATGCAGTATGTGCTTGGGAATGAATCCTGATATTCTTTCCTCGGGTGAACGGTGTGCTAGTACATCAAATCGAAACTTTGAAGGAAGACAAGGAGTTGGAGGTAGAACTCATTTGGTAAGTCCAGTTATGGCAGCAGCAGCAGCGATAGAAGGACATTTTGTTGATGTTCGAGAATGGATATAAATATTCAACATATCTTCTCTTAATCAATTATTATGGAACCATTTCAAAATTTTGAAAGTAAAACAACACCTTTTCCATATGTTAATGTTGATACAGATCAGATAATTCCAAAACAATTTCTTAAATTGACACAAAAAATCGGATTTGGAAAATACTTATTTTATGATTGGCGTTACAATAAGAATGGTGAACCTAAAAAGGACTTCGTATTAAACAATCCACAGTATTCAGGATATCCTATTCTTCTTACATTAGATAATTTTGGAAGTGGAAGCTCTAGAGAACATGCAGTATGGGCAATAATGGATTATGGTTTTAGAGTTATTATTTCTCCTTCATTTGCTGATATTTTCTATAGTAACTGTATAAAAAATGGCATATTACCAATAATATTGCCAAAAAAAGAGATAGAATATCTTTTTGATAATCCTGATTGTATTATTAAAGTAGATTTAAATAAACAACAGATAGAATTAAAACCAATTTCAAGACAATTAAAATTTCAAATAGACCCGTCTAAGAAAAAGATGTTATTAGAAGGTTTAGATGAAATTGGAATGACATTGCAACTAGAACCACATATTTCAGATTATGAAAATAAAGTACATACAAATTTTAGTATAAATATTCTACCAAAAAGTAAATTTATTTAAGAGTTCTTATTTATTGTGTATCTCAGACGATATTTCAAATATAGTATTTTCTTTGTAATCTAATATTTTGATATTTGAGTTAAAAATTTCATTAATATTTTCTTGACTACGAAAATAATAAATAATTTGTTTCATAAATTCATTTGCTATAATTATTATATTTTTACCTTGGTTAACTTTTAAAAAAAACTTCATTGCATCAATGAATGACGAATAATTTGCTGCAAAACTTTGAGCATCATTTTCTACAGATATGATATTGTGCGATGCTGGAAATATATCTGATATCTCAGCAGGAATAATTCCTAAAAATGGATTATAGGAAAAAACTTCCCAATCAGATAATAGCTCTTTGATTTTGATGAAATTTTTCGAGGCGTAAAATGGATGTATTTTTGTTTCAGGATGTAAAATTAGTTTATTTTTATTGTTAATAATATATTTTGTTACCATTTTTCTAAATCTTTTTGCTTCTGGTCTATATTGATCATATGGTTCATTAAAATAAATGGCTTTATCTTTATAGATTGGTGTACCATCTTCCAGATAATCAAAGTTTTTAAATAATCTAACAGCATCCATTAATTTTGGGTGATTGTGAGCCTTGCTCATTATATACTCCCACAGCCTTCCATCAAGTATTGATTGCTTTACCGAATTCACCTCCTTTTTTAAGACATATAAATTATGTAATGACAATTGAATAATTCGTTCAATTTCAGTAGTTTGTAATAACTCATGTGGGGTATAAGAATTACAAATAGAGCAAGAGCAAGGGAAATATGTAATTTCTTCTAATCTTGTAGTTCCATTAGAATGCATATATCTATTATCTTTAGCATATAAAATATATGATGCAGAATCAAACATATCACAGCCTAATGCAACTGCTAATGGAATGGTTAATGGATGCCCAGCTCCAAACAGATGAATAGGTTTGGACGGAATAGTTTTTTTTAAAGTACAAATTATTTCAGAAAGTTTAGCAAATTCATATGCTTCCATTAACTCAACGGGGCTTCCTAAAGCCATTAATTGAAAATTCATATCATCAAAGAGTTTTGCAGACGCTTCTACTAAATCTAAGTGTTCTGCACCTTGAACAGGCCCTGCCCATATGGTATTTATTTGATTGGTATTACAACTATTATTATTTTTAATTACTTCAACAGTTTTTTTAACATTACTAATTGTTTGATTAACGTATTCAATTGCTTTACTATATTCAAGTCCAAATCCTGTTGGTTTATCTAAAGGCACAGCTATGTCAGTTTTTATGTCTATTTCAAATTTTGCCATTTCAATCGGTCCTATGTCAATATTTCCATATTCCAGCACTTGATAACCTCCAGAATCTGTCATCACAATATCATCAAAATCAATTATTCTATGGATTCCTTTCTTCCGGGCGTTATCTCCATAGTGCTTAAGAGCGATATATGCGTTAGTAATAATTGCTCGAAATCCCATTGTTTTGAGCAATTTTACATCTACTATTTGATTTATGGGATGAACAACTGGAATAAATGCGGGGGTATCTAGAATTCCATGTGCTGTATTTAATTTTCCTATTCGTCCGCCTAGGTCACTATGTCTGACCTCAAACGACAATATTATTTCTTTGTCTCCCTTATAAATTCGTCATAAATTGCTTTTATTCTATCGGCTGCAAGTCCTGTACCTTCTTCAATGCCATTCTGGGTAACTTTGATTTTATCCATAACTATAATAGCTCTCACATCTTCTCTCAATTTTACTAAACCTGGAAAAACCCTTGAAAATCTATCTGCAAGAGCTTTTAAATCAAATGGTTTTTCCATTAATCGAATTTCCTTTATAAATGAACCATTTATGATCATTTTTATTATTCCACTACTAGTTTCTAAATCTTCTAATATTATATCTAATTTTTCATTTATTCCAATTAATGTCCCACTATATGTTTTTTTATCTGAAGTTTCTATAGATATCTTCTTTCCTAAAAATTGAATTGATTCCTCTCCAAATTTTCTAAATGCTACAGACAAGCTAATTCTATTGTGGTTATGATAGCAGCTATATATAATTTCAATATCATCAGTTTTGTATCATAATGTGAGATTTTTTATATTTAATTAATTAATGTATAAAAATTTTCTATTATCTCCATTTTTATAGATTACATCTAACCAATCAACTAAACCTATTTGTCTCTTTGACTTGTGATCATAATTCCAAATAATTTGCTTCACTGATTCTTCTGAGTCATTACTAGTTGTATCTATTTCAGAAATTTTCAATTTACCAAATACCTTTAAAGTATCATAAAAACATATGCCCAAAATTTCACAGAGTATATTTTCTTGTAATTTTTTATTAGAATATTTTCTCTTCTCATAAACATCTAGCAAAGAATAAGGAGATTTTCTTAGTATAGCTATAAAATCTAATTCTTTTCTTTTGATTACGTATGGTAAAAGATGTCCAATTACTATTACATTATCATCATTAATTAATTCTTTTAATAAGAATAGTCTAGTTTTTTTTAAATCAGCTTCGTATGTTTCATAATTGAAAGCTTGATTTGATAGAATTATTTTGTTTATGTCAATTATTTTACTATTTTTTATTTTTTTAGAAAGCAAATCAGCTATTGTATGTTTACCAACACCAGGATTACCTGTAATTCCTATTCGTATCATGTTTTATATAAAAAAAGAAAATATAACTTAACGTAAATCTAAAGAGGATCGATAAAAAAGACCTATAACAAAAATATAAAAAATGAGTTGAAATTTTCTATTTGATTATAGTGGATTGTATTTTTAACCTTCTTCCCAGCCCTTGTCAAATACACCGTTTTTGTGTAATGGGACTGGTTGTCCTGGTGTGTATTCCATTGGTCTCATCCAGAATATTGCATGTGTTGGACAAACTCCTACGCAAGCACCATCAGAAATGCATCTTTCTGGATAAAATACAAAGGCTTTACCTCTTTTCCAACCTTCTACAGGTTTTACTCTGAGAACGTCTGGACCAAGAGCAGTACAAATTTCTACACAAAGTGCACATCCAATACATCTTTGTTCATCAACATCTGGAAGTATTGCAATTGTCATTCAATATTTCACTAATGGTCCGATGTTGGCGAAACTATTTAAACCCTATGTCGATATCAAAACAGTGTTATAATATATAAAAGGTTAAAAAACACAAAGTAGAATATTTAGTATAAAAAATTTAATGTAAGAAAAAAGCTAAAAGTATATATTTATTTTTATTTATTCATTCTCAAAACGTCTACTTGTCCACTATGTAACCAATCTTTTAGCTCATCATGCGATGGTTTTGCATCATGTTTTCCTGCTAAGTGCAAATGAAGAAGAACATAATTAACTTGGTTCAGTAGTGGTTTATTATTTTCGTCTCCTCTACGAGCTTTTTCTTTTAAATCTGCTGGAACAGTATTCCACCAGTCACTAAAACTTCTACCCATAGTAACAGTTAATGACATAGATTAATAAGCCTTTTGGGATTTTTAAACACTGTTATAATAAAGTTTTATTCTATACTCTAGAACTGATCTTCACCTAATTTTTAACAATAATCCAAATTATTATAAGCATCTTCTCTATTATTTTGTTAATTTATGTCTTTTTCATTTGACGAAATTCTTAAAGCGTATGAATTTTACAAAAACTACCGACAAAAAAACCCATCTTCTGCTCATCATGAACGATTTATATTCCCTTTATTTTCTGGAACCTATTTTTGTTATAGAAAAATAGATGTTCTACGTGTAATATCAATTGCCAAAGCTCTTTCTGAGAATGCAAAATATATTGATATTGGATGTGGTAATGGAGATTTCCTAAGAAGAATAAGAAAATATTTACCACAATCTATAGGTATAGAACAAAATCTATTACCTCTTTATTTATTAAAAAAGACTAAACCAGATTACATATATTCAATTCCAATTGAATTTTTCACATATAAACACACATTTGATTTAGCCTTTGTTGGATGGATGCAGCCTGGTATTGATTTTCGCAAATATGTTGCTAAACTGGCAAATTGTATAGTAACTACATTTGATTCTGGAGGTCAATGTGGCATAAATGGAGGTTGTGAGTACGAAGAATTTGGTTTCCAAAAAATTGCTTCTTGGAGAACTCCATCATGGATCGACGTAAATATTGAGCTAATGAACAATTACTATACTGATTCATTAACAAATAAAGCAAATTTACGGCAACATTTATCCAGATTAAGAACAGCTAATAATTTCTGGTATGTCTATTCTAGTAATAGTATATCCAATAAGCTCACTACTGCTCTAAAATTGCAAATTCAAAAAGAAGAAAACGATCATTTATTTTCTAGAGAAAAATTTAATTTCGAAATTGTTTTAGATGAATGTGGTTTTGGTTACTATGAGAAATTGTCATCTTTACTTTCTTCAGAAAAAAGTTTATGGAAAGTACATTTTCAATAACAAAATTTAATAATTCGAAAAACTGATAACAACTATTATGTCTGAATCAATTGCAACTGTTGTAGAACTTGTTGGTAGTTCTGATAAAGGATGGCAGGAGGCTGTAGAAGTTGCCCTGCAAGAGGCAACCAAAACAATACGAGGAATTACAGGTCTCGAGGTTGTTAGTAAAACTGCTGTAGTTGACCCAAATACAGGCAGTATTACTAAATATCATGCTACAATAAAATTAGCATTTGGTGTAGAACGCTAAAGACTAATTACTAATATTTTATATTTTTAAATAACTTGACTAAGGTAACTACAAAATTTGGTTATTGTATGTAAATAAAACTAGAATTAGATATTTTTCAAGCCTTAGTACAATCAATTAAAATCTTGTTAATCAATTAAATATTATATAAATACTTTGGATATTTTTCTCTCGTTTTAATACCATAAGATACTCTTACTTGCTATGCTTCAACCTTTCACCCTCTAAGACGAATGTTCTTTGGTTAAGTGAAACATTATTCAATGGTTAACTTAAAAAACCATATAATTATATAAAAAATGCTTAAAGATAGTAATTTTTTAACATATCAATTTTGTAATATTAGGGTAGTTAATAATAATAATATTATTTTATGAGAAGAATTCAGAAATGTCAGTTTGTCTTGTTTTAGTCTTATAATAGGATTGTTTGTATTTGCGATAATCCCGTTCATTTTCTAATATAGCAGTCTCATTAGAAGATATTTTGTAATCCAAAAAAGGAAATGGTCTTATGCGATTTTTCAAGTTCATCATTTCTGAGAATAACTTTGCAGTCATTGGACCAAAACCAGCATAGTGATTGTTTGCTGATATTATAGCATTTTTAACACTTTTTTTGTCATTTTTAATATTTGTGAGTATATTAATCCACAATTGCATTTCGTTTGTTCTGTCTTTATTTATTTTACCAAAGTCTCTTTCATTGATGCTCCTATCTCCTATTAGTCTCAAATATACAAAATCAG
>DAIPKY010000069.1:0-7964 GCA_036769505.1 Nitrososphaeraceae archaeon | reverse complement strand
TTATTAAAAAACTTGAATCAAAGGGATTACCAATAAAGTCAAAAAATTCGAAAAAGTTTGACTGTGATTGTCCTCTTATAACACCACGATTAAATGCTTCTTTGACCGATAAATGCAGACTTTCTTCATTTTCGAATGGTTTAGACAATTTGATTTTTTCGACTCTCTTGACTTTATAGAACTAGATACATATAAAAATTTCTATAATAATGTTCTGACTTTGCAGTATTTACACATTTAAAGATATAAATCGATGCATCTACAATACATATATTAGTTGATTTCAACAGAATTTGTATTAGCAAAGGAAAGGAAGATTCAAAGGTTTTTCATTGTGTGATTTTATAAAGCATTTTTAACCATTTTCAGATCACTGTCATAGAATGGAGTTATATTGTTAAAGATTAGAGATTCCAGTTGAAATGACACTCCATTTAATACCCTATTGAGGACAATAGCAGTAATTATATAATCTTCTTTTTCATATCTTTTTGGTTTATCTATATATTTCATAATAAACTAGTTCGTTAATGAGCAAGCGATTCTTTCTTTTACCCGTCAAATTCTTTTTAGCTGGATATCCAAAACCTATTACTAGAGTAATATTCATCGACTCTGGAATATTGAAGTCTTCTCTAAAATTTTGTTCTCTTATACCTGTAAATAATCCTGAACCTATTCCAAAATTCCATGCTGCCAATTGCATACTCTGCAGTACACGTCCTGCATCGATCATATGATAATTATACTTTGGGTTTGTAAGGACTATTATTGCAAAATTTGCATTTGACACCCATTTACCACTTGTACTATCTTCTGCCAGTTTATTGAGATTACTTTTATCTTCTATAACTATAAATCGCCAGTGCTGAGTGTTAAGACCTGTACCGGTTAGTCTAGCTGCTTCAAGTACCTTTTCTCTTATTTCTATAGGTACTTTTTGTTGACTATATTCTCTTATATCAAGTTTGGTTGCTATACAATCAAAAGTATCCATGTTTCTAATACCAACTAATTCATTACAAATGTCTTAAACATTTATGAAACTAATTATGAGATTAACTAAACTAGTAATAAATTTTAATCAACTAGATTTTCATTTATAACTACATGCAATGAGTATTCTCAATACTTCCTTAGAATAGTTATATAAGAAGCAATTAAAAAATTAAAAAACAGACTCCTATATAATAAGATTTAATGTCATCAATTGATAGTAAAGGAGAAAACGAATATAGTGATGATGAATCAAATATTGTTGGAAAATCAGGAGAAGAAGGTGATGAGCAAGTCTCATATAGAATAAAAAAAGAAATAAGAAAAGAGACTGATATGGGAACTCAAGAAAATAACCCAGTAGATTGAATAAATTTAATCTTCGTTGAATTCCTGAAGTACATTATCAATTTGATTATTCTTTTACATATTCTTTTTAGAAAGCATAGTTTCTTTTAATTTTGTTACTTTACAGAAAAGTTTATCTTATTAACAATATTTTGCAATTTTATAGAGTTGTTTGAGAGATATTGATTGAATTGTGTTAATGATTTCTTGATATTGGTTAGTTATATCGATATTTTCTCAAGAATCGCTTTGTTTATAATTATTTTTTCTTTCTAATTATCATAAAGATATGTGTGGTAATGTCATTGGATAAGACAAATCCCTACTTTATAGGACTATCGTCATAAAAATAAATTATTAAATTTGACAATTATTAAAATGAGCTATTTATACAAACTAGTGTGACTGATTTAATTATAATTAATCCATTTAATCATCAATCTCTATTATAATATAAAATATGTATAATACAACAATCAATCAACCAACGGTAAAGAAACCACCTATAACTCCTTCCAAACCAAAATCTCCATTAGAAAGAGGAGGTAGACACTATTGATTCCTGTAAATGAAGAATTACTGGTTAATGCTATTGAAAAAGTTAGCAAGAATGTAGTTAATATTGCAAGTGTTAGAATGATAACTGATGAACTTTTACGTATATTTCCAATTGAGGGTGTAGGATCAGGCATCGCAATTGATAATCAAGGTCATATTCTTACAAATTATCATGTAGTAGATCATGCTAGAAGATTAAAAGTAACTCTATATGATGGAAGAACATTCAATGCTAAAGTAATAGGAACAGATAAACTTACTGATCTCGCAGTTTTAAAAATTGAACATGATTCTAATAATTCCAGTAATAACAATAACAATAATAATAATAACAATCCTGACAATAAAGCAATAGACTCAATTCCTTCTGCGGAATTAGGAGATTCTGATAATCTAAAAGTTGGTCAAATAGTTATAGCAGTAGGTAATCCTTTTGGTTTGACAGGAGGACCTACAGTTACAAGTGGAATTATTAGTTCTTTAAATAGGAACATTGAATTTGAAGATGGAGTATTAGAATTGGTTCAAACTGATGCAGCTATAAATCCTGGAAATTCCGGTGGCCCTTTAGTAAATGCCAATGGAGAGGTAATTGCAATCAATACAGCCAAAATACCTTATGCCCATGGAATAGGATTTGCTGTTCCAGTTAATACAGCAAAAACAATATTACAGCAGCTTATAAAAAACGGAAAAGTTACTCGTCCATGGTTAGGTATTACTACTATCAAGATAACTAGTAGAATAGCAAGATATTATCGATTACCAACTAATGAAGGAGCCTTAGTTGTAAAGGTAGAAGAATATAGTCCAGCATCGGATTCAGGAATAAGACCTGGAGATATTATTGAGGAAATTGACAAAAAGAGGATAGAAGAAATAACCGAGCTTTCATCTCGAATCAAACATAAGAATGTAAATGAGCAAACTCTGTTATCTGTAAATAGATATGGGAGACGATTTACTATTTCAGTGACATTAGAGAATCAACCATAATCATTTTTTTATATTTCAATATAGTAAACATATTATTAGCTATCCTTTTACTTAATAAATAGTAAGTTACTATACCACATGCTACTTACCAATTTATATAGACTTACATTAATATAGTTAATGTGATATGTGAATTAAAAAAACAAACTAATAAAAGATTTGAAACTCTAAATAAGATAAATAATAACAATAATTCTATTTTAATAGAATCATTAGACAACCAGAAAGTTTATGAAGATGATTTTATATCTGTTAATGATCTTCGACAGAGTGACATAGATATTCTAGAAATTTTATTTGATAATGGAGATGAAAACACAATAGCTACATTTACATTTAATGGATTAAAGATTCGATCTAATTTACATCAAGAAATTTTATCAAGATCTTTGAAACGATTAAAAGAATTGGGATTAATTAATAAAACCAAATTGGGATATAATTTCAATAAAAAAGAGAAATTTATTTTTTCAAAGTTAAAGAGTATATCAAATGGAGAAAGAAATAATCAAACAAAATATACACAAATCATTCACGTAACTGTTCCTTTTCAAATCTCTAATGAACAAATAGTTCAGAAATTAGTAGGCAAATATTTTGGTAACTTAAGATGGATTGGGATCATTCAAAATATCAAAGGATATCAATTGAAATGGAAAGAAATAGAAAATTTTATAGAAATAGTAGTCTATTTATCTAACAATAATATCATAATAGGAACAAATGATGATAATCCATTGAATATATCCAAAGCTTTTAGTTATTCTACAAGAATTATAGAATCAATTTGTAATATTGGGATAAAAAATAATTTATTCATATATCCTATAAATCATAAGGATTTTAATAAAATAACTAACTAAGTAAATAAATTAGGAATTATATTAAACTGAATTATTTCCCTTTTTTAATAAATACAATATAATTATTAATATAATGTATCATTTCTTGAATCATATAGAAGAAAATTGAAATATACAAATAAGAAGAATATGTATAAAATCGTAAAATGCTGATCCGATCCGATAAATGACACATTTGGAAAAATAGGTAAAAAAGTTACAATTTTAATTTTAAAAATATAATAGGGTAAACGAACAAGGTTTAACCAATTTTACTTAGATATAATGTAATAATCCAAAAACCTTTCAATAAGACTTGAGAGAGGGAGAACCGGTGTTTGATAGAGAGAAAAGTCTTTCCATATGAAACACCCTATCGAATACAATATTACCCTACCAAGAAAGGTTAACTTTGCAACCAATTATTAATATTATGACAGCCTATTATATACAATAAGGTAGTAAAGATATTTTCAAAGATAGGAAACTAAGAGAATTTAAAGTGATCTACGTAAGGAAATTAAGCTATTGAAAGTGACTATGACTTGAAAAATAAAAATGAGTCAATATGTATAATAACTTTGAATGATCAATTGATGTTTACATATGATGAGAATGTGAATTCTATAGAATATGCTTTAAAGGAACTAGATAAAAGTATATTAAATATTTTCGTTTACACAGACGTAAAAAAATTCAATAAGCCAATTACAATTATTCAAGGTTTAAAGGATAAAGATTTGATAAGAATGATCTTACGAGAATTAAAAAAGAAAATTGGTACTGGAGGGACATACAAAAATGGAATAATTATTTTACAAGGTAATCACCAAGAATATGTAAAAAAATATCTTATGGCTAACGATATCATGAAAGAGTAAAAAAACAAAATGAAATAGTTTAAACTATTATTAATACTTGTAATATTAAATTAAAGAAATATTAGTTAATTTATCTTCTATTTCTGACTTTATATGTATTTGTAAGTCTATCTACCTTAAATAATAACACACATCATGACAAAAGAATTAGAAAAGGTTATTCCATTAAATGAAACGAAATAAAGTAAAAAAGTTTTAAATCCAGATATTCCAGTCTTGGTTGACTTTTGGGCATAATGGTGTGGTCCTTGTAGAATGGTTGGTCCAATTGTAGAGCAATTAGCTCATTCTCTAGTGGGAAAAGTAAAAGTATCAAAACTTAATGTTGATCAAAATCAAGAAATTACGACCAAATACAATATTCAATCCATTCCTTCATTAGTATTATTTAAAAATGGCAATGAAGTAGCAAGAAATTGTTTGGTTTTCCCCAAAAGAAAAATATGAAACATCTGTAAACATGCCTTTAATGTATAACCAAACCTCTAAAACAAATTATTTTTTATTAGAGTCAAAAATATTTGCTTTTTTAAGATATTTTAAGAAGTTTGTATTTTGTTATTAACATATTCATAAGTTGAATAAAAGTAGGAGTTAACTGTATCTAGTTAGATGTATTAATTGTCTTATCCTTTTTTCCTTTTTTTATATCTTTTTCAATATCATAATATTCTCTCTGAGATATCCATTGCTTTTTCCTAAAAAATATAATCAATACTGCAAGGATTATTCCCATAATAACTAAAACCATAATTAAGCCAGAGGGCAAACTAAAGAAATTAGTTAAATCTATTCCATTCATTCCATAAAAACCAGTAATAAATGTTAAAGGCAAAAGTATAACAGAAAATATTGTTAATGTTTTTATTGTATCATTCATTTGCAATGAAACATAAGCAATGTAAAGTTCTCTTATAGAGTTAATTGTGTCCTTATGGGATTCAATCAAATCTAATAATTCATTTACATTATCATAGATAATTTTTAAATATTTTGTATATTTTTGGTTTTTATCTTCTGATTCCTTTTGTGAATAAAGTAAAAAATTAAAAATCTCTCTTATTTTCCAGAAATACCTTCTGAGAATAATTAATTGGCGTGATAACCCCTCCAGATTTACTAATATTTTCTTAGAAGGTTGATACAGAGATTTTTCTTCTAAATCAGTCATTGCTATTTCTATTGCAGTAAGGACCTGTTCGTATTCTTCTACAATTATTGTCAGGATATTGTAATACAAGATGTCAATTGTTGATTCAATTACCATTTTATCATTTTCAAATATTTGTCGTGTCTTCTCTTTAAGATTAATTTGAGATGAATGAATTGTTATTAACCAATTCTTGCCAAAAAAGAGGTAAACCGCTTCTGTTTCTAATGTCTGTAAAGTTTTAAACTTTATGTTTAAGAGTATAGTAAATATATAACTTTCTAAAACGCGTATTTGTGGTTTTTTTACGCCACTAGAATATTGTTTTAAAATATTAGCATCAATAGCAAATATCTTTTGAATATTAGAAATTTCTTCAGACGTAGGATTTTCTAAATCCAACCATATTTGATACCCATTTTGTAAGTCTGTTTGAGAAATTTGTTTCTGTTGTTTAACTCCAGATTTGTCATAAGTAATAATATGATGCATTCGTCTTATTGTTTTATTAATCTCTTATCTTTAAATATAAAGATATAATCTAATAAAGGAAATTAATTGAAGAAATACCTATAAGTTAAATTATTCGACTATTAAATTCCCTGTCATGTATGGATGTACCATGCAATAAAATGGGTGTGCTCCTGCATCAACAGTGGATGTATCTATTTCAGCCGAATCACCGCCATTTATTATACTGGTATCAAAAAGCTTGCCAGAATTAGGGTCTGACCCACTTTCACCATTGGTTACAGTATGAGGCATAGTATCTGCATTGTTAACTGTTATTTTATCACCTTTTTTGGCTTTTAGTTCATCTGGATCATAGTCTGGATTTCCCTGTATTGATGAACCTTCAAGTATTGTCAAGGTAACACCTCCTGCTGCTACTGTTGATTGTGCTCCTTGAGTTGATCCAGATGTAACATTTCCTGAGGATCCAGACATAGTAGTGTTTGTTGATGATTGAGTTGTAGTTGTTGTTTGGTTATTTTGTGAAGTGGAAGTTGGTGTTCTATTTGACTCCATTACCTCACGAAGAGAAGGCGGAATTTCACTAGTAATACTATTATCCTCACCAGTTGAAGAAGACAGATTATATTTTTCACGAAGTGTTTCTTGTTGATTTGATAACACTCCATTAGAAAATGAAGGTCCTATATATCCGAAGGAAGCCCATAATATATAAATCACAACAAGTGATATAGCCATAATTCCCAGTGGAATTCCATAATCTTTTATTTTTTGAAATTTATCAGATGATTTCTCTGGTATTCCCTTTTCATTATTGCTCACTCGTTAAATTAAAAACAAAAGGTCATATTAAGATTGTTTGTATAATCAATAACTAAAATAGAATCAGGAGTTAACTTAATAATCAAGAAATAATTCTATTCTTTACATTATCTGAGATAATGAAATAAGTACCTTTTTTCCTCAAAGACAACCTCTTATTATACATGATTTACAAGACAAGAAATACGAATTAAAAATTATCTCGTTCATTCGACTTCCTCGAACTAAAACCTCGAAGCCAATAATCCTGACATCAATTACAACATCTTTGCATGATTATATCACTAAAACATCACTTGATGTATAACAAATTATTGTATGCATAGTAGTAGTCTCCTCTGATGATATTATTGTCAGTCATACTATGCAAAATAATGGTTGCCTGTCTAATCATAAATTATATTGTTATTCTCATTTGCCGTAATTTGATCATCAGTCCATTATCATTGCACACCAATACAGTATAGTTCTGCACTTGTCTACAATGTTAAAAATATGACAATATACAAATTACAAAGATAGGCCAAAACATTTTTCTATTGTTATAAAGTTTTTAGAAGACTATAGTTATTATAGTTTCATCGTAAAAGTATATCGGTATTCAAGTAACTATTCCTTACCCAAGTAAATTAAGGCTCTTTGAAGTATACGATTTATTATTATTATACTAAAATAAAAAAGGAGTATTAATTTTATTAAACTAAGCCATATCAATTACATATTATTTATAATAGGATAGTAACGAAAACTGATATATATGATGGCTTACAACTTATAACTAGACAGAGATATGTGTTTTGAGGTTGTAATATAAATGAAAAATAGAAGTAGAACAGAAATAGTGGGTAATATACTGGATGCTGCAAATGGAGGAGCAACCAAGACAAAAATTATGTA
>DAIPKY010000220.1:0-2639 GCA_036769505.1 Nitrososphaeraceae archaeon | reverse complement strand
GGAGTTTCAGTTCCAACTCCATGTGGGATTAATCCATTAGAATTGCTATATTTTATCAAACAAATATTAACAACAAATAAAATAATTGGGTGTGATATTGTAGAATTATCCCCTTCTTTTGATATTAATAATATTACTGCTAATCTTGCTGCTCGATTACTTAAAGAAATTTTAGCTTCTATAATAGTAGAATCTTAACTGTAAGTAAAGTTAGTAACAAAATCGCTATATTATTTCTGAAATTGAGTCTCCTACGCCATTATTCATTAAATAATAGATAAGAAATTATTATAATTATAATAAAAGTTTATAATTATCTCAGGATTCGTACAGTTGAAGAACAATTAAATGATAATTAATATGCTCTATATTCATTTCCCAGAATTTCAGTAGCTATTTTTAATTCCAAAACTTCATTTGTCCCTTCATATATAGTTGTTGCTCTAGAGTCAAGGAAATGTCTAGCAACCCTTGATGTCTTTTTATAGCCTTCCGCTCCAAATATTTGAACTGATCTATTAGTAACATCTACACAAGCATTGGTAGCATAATATTTTGCAATTGCTGATAACCGATCGCATTCATTCCGGAAATTTGAGTATTTTTTGTTTTTCCTATTAATTGTCAAGATCCATTGATCATCTTCACGTTTTAAAGTTTCCAAGTAAATCTGAAGTTGTTGTCTGATTGTTGCAGCTTTATAAACAAGCCATTTTGTACTTTCTAACGCTACAATTATTTGCGAAATGTGTTGTTGCACCAATTGTTTCTTTGCTAATACTGTTCCATGTTGAGTTCTATTTTTAGAAAATCGTATAGTCTCTTTTAAACAATCTCTCATCACGCCGATAGCACCGGCAGCAACACTTAATCTACCATCTATTAAAGCGCTAAATGCTATGCTTAATCCATTACCAGATAATCCTAGTAAATTTTCTTTTGAAGTTTTATAATTATTGAATTCTATTATTGCATTCTTTACAGTTAAGAGCCCAATTTTATTTTTAATCTCTTTTTTCTTGATTGATGCTGAATTTAAATCTATAATGAATGCAGAAATTTTTTTATCACTTCCTTTTTCCTTAGCGTAGGTAGTTATTGTTTTTGCAAATGTTCCATTACCTACCCAGTGTTTTTTTCCAGATATTATAAAGTGATTTCCGCTTTCTTCAAATGTTGTTTCTATTAATGAGGGATCACTTCCGGCATTGGGTTCTGTTAAAGCAAAGGCCATTATATCTATCCCTTTAGTAGTATTAGGAAGGAATTTCTTTTTCTGTTCCTCAGTTCCCCAATTTTGTAAAATCATTTGTCCAATGGATGTATGACAAGAGAAAAAAGTTCTCATGGAACTTCCCTCCTCTCCAATTCGTTCTAATGCAAGCAAATAACTTAAAATATCATATCCTAATCCACCGTATTCTTTTGAAATAGGACAACCTAACATTCCTATTTTATTGAAAAAAGGAATAACTTTTTTATTGAGTGATGCCTTGAGGTAACTTTTTTCCTCCTCTTCTCTTAATAATTTGCAAATACCATCAATTTTTTGTAAAAACAATTTTTGATTTTTTGATACGTCAAATTTCATTTCAGAGAGGTTAGAAAAATGATGGTTTTTCATTTCACAAAATATATAGTATCCTGTTATAAAGATAAATGTTTTAGATAATCCTAATAGAAAATTTTCACATTGAAATATATTTAAAGACTAAGATGAATTGTCAAATTACGAAATAAGTTTTGAGTTATCATTAATGATTGATAAGAGTTACTCAAAGTTTATAGTTGGGGGTATTAACAAATCCTACTTTTTCTATACGAAAACCAGAATATTGGAATTATTATATGCAATACTAAAGAAGAATAAGACTAATCTTTTATTCTATAAAATATTTTTTCATTATTTTTGACATATTTAGATTGGTTAATTTCTGAAACTCTTGAAGATGTTCATTTTTTAAATGTCGAATAACAAATCTAACCTCTTTATTACATAATTTGCATTTGGCCTTTCCAAACATAATAAATAGGCTAGAGTGGGTATAATACTTAACTTTTATTATTATTTTCTATATAATAATAGATCCCAATAAAATAAGATTATTATTCGGAGATAAATTTTGTATTATTATTATTATTTCATTGTTTTATTTCACTAACAATTTCATCTTTATCTTCATATTTTCTTTGTTGTGGTAACATTATATAAACACAAGCTCCACCACACATTGTACATGGAACATTATTTCCTTCATGTTGCCCGTGTCTATTATGAATTCTCTCAGCTTCTTCTGGATTTATAGAAAGGTCTATTTGCTTTTGCCAATTCAATGTTCTCCTTGCATTTGTAATTGCTCTATCCCATTTTATCGCTTTCTCTCTGATCTTTACTAGATCACCAGCATGAGCAGCAATTCTATAGGCGATCAATCCTTCTTTTACATCTTCAACATTCGGCAATGATAAATGTTCTGCTGGGGTCAAATAACATAAAAGATCTACTCCTTCTGAAGCAGATACTGCTGCTCCTATGGCACTTGCTATATGATCATATCCTGCTGCAATATCAGTAACGAGAGGCCCAAGTACATAATAGGGAATTTCTCCAATTAATGATTTTGCCAATCTAACATTTG
>DAIPKY010000014.1:15440-23900 GCA_036769505.1 Nitrososphaeraceae archaeon | reverse complement strand
TTTTCAGAAGCGTTAGAATTATCCATGTTTGGTTCAAAGTATATGCATCCCCGTGCACTAGAGCCTGTTATGGATTCGAAAATTTCAGTGAGAATAAGAAATGCAAATAATATCGATAACCCCGGTACATTAATTACTCAAGTGCCGACTCGGGCCTATAATAAAATTGTAAAATCAATAACTGTGATTAGAAACACAGCCCTTATAGATGTAAGCGGTGGAGGATTAATAGGTTCTCTTGGAACGGCCGCAAAAATTTTTGATGCTTTAGCAAAGAATCAAGTCAATATTATGATGATTTCTCAAACTCCTTCCGAATCCAGTATCACAATTGTGGTAAAAAAACAAGATGTTGATAAAGCTATTATGACGTTAGAATTAAATTTCTTGGGTAAATTAATTAAGAGAATAGATGTTAGCGAGAATGTTGCTGTTATTGCTGTAGTGGGATCTGGGATGCGAGGCATTAAAGGAGTAGCAGCTAAAACCTTTGGAGCAGTGGCTAAAAGAAATATTAATGTAATAATGATAACTCAAGGATCTTCTGAACTTAATCTTGCATTTGTCATTGATGACAAAAATTGTGAAGAAGCAGTGAATGTGCTTCATCAGGAATTTATAAATGTTAATGATTCATCTGCAAAAAGATAAATTTTGTCTTTACTCGTATATACACCTTGTCAAAAGGAAAATTGTATGTGGTAGGAGTTGGGCCAGGTAATCATGATCACATGACGTTTAGAGCAAAACATGTAATTGAAGAGAGTGAAATTATAGTTGGATATGACACTTATGTTTCTCTTGTAGAGGATTTAATCAAGGGAAAAGAAATATACCGATATGCAATGACACAAGAAGTAGACAGAGCTAATCAAGCAATAGAATTTGCTGAAGATGGAAAAATAGTTTCTCTAGTTTCTTCTGGTGATCCAGGCATATATGGAATGGTAGGTTTAATTTATGAAATTTTGGCAGAAAAAGGATGGAATAAGGAAAGTGGTATGTATGTAGAATGTGTACCTGGTGTTTCTTCATTAAATTCCTGTGGAGCTCTAGTTGGTTCTCCCTTAATGACTGATTTTGCAGTCGTTAGTATGAGTGATTTATTGGTGCCATGGGAAATGATTGTAAAAAGAGTAGAAGCAGCCGCAATAGGAGATTATGTTACTGTAATTTATAATCCAGCAAGCAAAAAAAGAATTCATCAACTAAAGGATACAAGAGATATCCTATTAAAATACAGAAAACCAAATACCCCTGTTGCAATAATAAAAGGAGCATATCGCGATAGTCAAGAGATTGTTTTAACAAATTTAGATGATATGTTAAATCATAGTGAAATTATAGGAATGATAACTACTATAATAATAGGAAACTCATCCACATATAATTATAATAATATGATGATCAATCCAAGGGGATATAAATCTAAATATCAATTAGTAAAAGAACAGTAAAATATATTGTATAATTCTACCCTCCTTACGAAAGTAGGTACTTACACTAGTTTACAACAAAGGTTCATTGTTCTTAAAATGATTTCTTATTGGATCTATTAGTTTGCACAGATATAATGAGGTAGATTGCTTTATGTCTTGAGGATGAATTTTTTGTTTATCATAGTCTTCTTTTAACTCTGAATAATCATAATAAGAAATAGTTCCTCCATATTTTGAAGGACGTTCAATTATAAATTCTTTAAAACTATGAAATATAACATATCTTATAATTTCAAGTATTGGATTATTCTCTGAAATACCTATAGGACAGAATGCTTTCTTAATTTTTGTTTCTATTGTTTTGTTATCGTCATGAATAAAGATTCCACTCATTGGTTTACTTTTGCTCATCTTGCTGGAAATCCTTAAATCTTCTGAACTATCCTCTGTTAATCCTAATTTGACAGGTTCAGTGAGTCCAGGAAGTAAATGATGATGTAAACTGACTGGAACTTTCCAATTCAATTTTGGAAACACTTCCCTCATAAGCATATGAATTTTTCTTTGATCTGTACCAGAATGTACAAGATCTAAATCCAGAGCATGGATATCTGTTGATTGCATAGCTGGATATAGAAATTGAGAAAAGTCCAGGCTTTCGTTGGTATTTCTGCCCATAATTGTTAAGGATCTCATAGTTCTTGCTAAAGTGATATGTTTGCAAAAGTGCATAAAATTCTTCCAGTATTCTTTATCTTCATAATAAAGCTGGCTTCCAAGAACGATATTTACCCCAGGACAAAAAAACTTGAAAGCTTCAGAATAATAATTAGAGGTTTCTTTTATTTTATTCCAGTCTCCCTCTAATTTATTATTTATAAAAGTATGCCAATCAGCCAAAAAAACTGTAGTGTTGAAATTAGCTTTTATTAGATCATTTATTTTAAAGCCTGGTATAATAAGACTACCAAGATGTAGCCTACCTGAAATCTCTAAACCAATATAATGTTTAGGTTTCGAAGTAGTCTCTAAAAGATTCTTTAACTCATTTACTGTAACAATCTCTTCTGTTGGTTCAGAGGTGATAAGAGATAGCTTTGATTCTAAATCCATATAAATTTCGATATATTAACAGTAATTAAATTTTACATCATCAATAATTAATTAAGCGAAGAATTGTAAAACCTTGCATATTTAGATCGATCAATCAATGTTATAAATAAAATATTACTAAATTTAAGTAATACTTTTTAATTTGCATCTAGTCTTATTTCTATATCTGGAACTACTAATCTCAGATTCAACCTCTTGAAACTCATATTATATTCAAGTTACATATACTGAGTCAAATTATATTTGTCTCCTTTAAAACTGTTTAAATTTTAAGCTCTCAAGTGTAGGTAGTATTAGCTTTAATTAAAATCATTATTATCGGTTGTATTTTCAATATTTCTTGAAACTAAGAATTGTATCCTTCTTTGTAAACATATTAAATTACATTCTTTTTCTTCCTTTTAATTTATATAAAAAGTAATCATCGAAACCTTTCTGTCTAATTTGTCCTAGTGTTAGAGTTTTTCTAACATGAGAGAAATGGATATATAAAGGGCACGAATCTGTCAGTAAATTGAAACTATACTTTGAGCTTTTCGTTTATTTAGCACTTAAAATTTAAATAGTTCGGTATACGTCTTTTATTGTTATTGTTGATGTCCTTTTTGGGCTTCATACTTCAAATTAGTCTTCTCCTCTTTTAGCAAAAAATAAAATTTTGTTTATTGTTACAGTAGTATTATCTGCGTGAATATAAGATTAAGCGTAATTGTATAAATGATCTAGATCACAAATCTTATTTTTGTTAGGACAAATGTAGAAGTTCTTAAAGTACTATCTCCTTACAACATATCATAACTTTTCTTGTAAGCTCTTTTAATTCAGTGTTGTGGATGCATTGAATGTTGTTAGGTTCCAAGTATCACCACCAGTATCCACTCTATGTTTTCCGTATTTTTCCGCGAATGATGATGAAATTCTTTGATATAGATATCTTTCTTTTCAGAAACATAGGATACCATTTACGGATGTGTGAACTAATCCAATTGCAAACCATAACCGATAATAATTATTTCCAATCTGAATGACAGTTTCATCTATTATCTATGAAGTTATTATTTTTTATATAGATTTCATAAGAACAAACTCACTCTATCGAAATCCCGATGAACTTATATCACAATGGCTATATAATTAAGGTTAAACCAAAACATGAATATTCAAATAAAAAGAATACATAACTACAATTTTAGATATTGTATTTTTGATAGAATTGACTAATTCATTTATTAAGCCTGTATAGATAGATCTTTCCTATGTAAAGAACTCAAGATTTTATATTGTTCTAGTTTTTTTATTAATGGTTAAAAATAAATTGACTATGGCTCATTACATGTTTAAGTAAGTCAAACAAGTAATTTTTTAAAATCACTTCTATCCAAAATTTAAAACTCTGAATCAAAGGTCAATAATTGAAAATACAAAAAAGAATTCTAAAAATTATTTAAAATTTTATTGATCGTAATACAATAACTCACAATTTTAGATAGAATATCAAAGGTAATTGATGAAGGCAAAAGAAGATTAGAATTGTTATTAGTTTAAAAAATAAGAATATAAAGGCTCATAAAAATATTTTCCTTGTAAAAAAATGAAATTATTAGAATATCAAGGAAAGGAACTGTTTAAAGATTATGGGATCAATGTGCCTAATTCATATCTGGCAAAAAATATTGTGGAAGCTAAACAAGGATCCCAAAGGATTGGTTTTCCCTTTGTATTAAAATCACAAGTAACAGTAGGTGGAAGAGGTAAGGCTGGAGCGATTTTAAAATGCAATAATGAACAAGAGCTTGTAAAAAAATTCGATGAGCTAATCAATAAGGAAGTAAAGGGAGAGAAGCCGAAGACCATTCTACTGGAAGAAATGGCTGATATAAAACGAGAATTTTATTTATCTTTATTTCTTAATAGAACTAAAAGATGTTACTCGATCATTGCTTCTTCCCAAGGAGGTATAGAAATTGAAGGCGTAAATAACAAGGTTATAGTTGATCTTCCTGATGTTAATGGGATTTCCTTAGAATTAGCATCTGACGTTGCAGATAAAATGAACCTTAACAATTCTGAAAAAAATACCTTTATAGATTTAATTCAAAAGTTATCAAAACTGATATATGAAAAAGAAGCCGAGTTGGCAGAAATAAATCCATTAGCCATCGTGGATGGTGAGAAATTTGTTGCATTGGATGCTAAAGTGATAATAGATGATAATGCTTTATTCCGTCATGACGATTTAAAAAAGTATGAAGAATTGTCAGAATTAGAATCCCAGGCAAAAAATAATGGATTTTCATTTGTGGAGCTGGATGGCGATATAGCAATAATTGGTAATGGGGCAGGATTGGTAATGTCAACTTTGGATATGGTTACTGATGCTGGAGGAAAAGCTGGAGCATTTTTAGATTTTGGAGGAAGAGCTACCACGGAATCAATATATCAGGCATTGAAAGTGATAAGTAAAGTAGATAAAATTCGAGTAATTCTTGTCAATTTGTTTGGTGGTATTGTAAGGACAGATCTTGTTGCACAAGCAATTCTTAATGCATATAATGATGATACTATAAAAGTTCCAATTTTTGCAAGAATAACGGGAGCTGAATCAGAAAAGGCTCAAGCACTGCTTGAAAATAGTAAAGCTAGGTTATTTAACACCGTCGAAGAAGCAATAAATGCCGCTGTTAAATATTGATAGAAAACGTGAATTAAAATGAGCATTAAATTTGATTTATTCAAAATATTAGTTGGTGACGAATCTGATAGGGATTATAAAAATAAACCTGTACTAATTCAAGGAATGACGGGTAGTTTCGGATCCACTCATACAAAATTGATGAAAGAATATGGAACAAATATCGTGGCAGGAGTTACACCAGGCAAAGGTGGTCAAGCCTTTGAAGATATTCCTATTTTCAATACAGTTGCAGACGCTGTAAAGGGCAATTCAATAAAAATTTCAGGAATTTTCGTTCCTGCTCCTTTCTTTTTGAATGCAGCAAAAGAAGCAATTGATAATGGAATCAAGTTACTCGTTGCAGTTCCAGAACATGTTCCTGTTATAGATTCTATAAAAATTTTAGAATATGCTGAAAAAAGAGGTGCCAGAATGATTGGGCCAAATACACCCGGAGTAATAGTACCAGAAATAATGAAGGTAGGTATTATGCCTGCTAAACCATTTACTAAAGGATCTACAGTAGTTTTTTCAAGGAGTGGAACTCTCATGTATGAAGTTTCATACACTCTATCGAATGCTGGATATGGACAAAGTTTTTGTCTAGGGATAGGAGGAGATCCAATAAATGGCACAAATCTTATTGAAGCTTTTGATCTCATAAAAGAAAGAGAAGATATTGAGTCAGTTGTAGTAGTAGGTGAAATAGGTGGCGACGCCGAAGAAAAATTAGCAGAATATATCATTTCAACCAATTTTTCCAAACCAGTAGTTGCCTATGTGGCAGGTAGAGCTGCTCCAAAGGAAAAGAAAATGGGTCATGCTGGTGCAATAGTATATGGAAATTACGGTTCAGCAGAGTCAAAGGTTTCAAACTATTCAAAGGCAAATGTACCAGTAGCCAAAAGACCTGGTGAAGTTCCAGAACTATTAAAATCTAAACTGAAAAAATAATATACTAAAAAATAATATATAGAAAGAATCTTTTTAATAACTCCTTTATTTTTATATACCATATAAAACAAATGGAGGAAAAGAGATTTTGTGATAGATGTATGCAAAAAACTTTACATAAGATAACAGAAAATGAGGAGACCCTATATACATACAAACGTAAAAAAATTTACAAGTGTACAATGTGTAATTATTCCTCATATAAACGAGGTTTAAGACCATCTGCAGAATCTGTTTATTAATCAAAAATTAATAATCAAATAAATTTTCATCAAAAAAATGTTTGAAAAAATTTTAATTAATTTTTTAGAAACTAAAAGAAAATATATACAAAACTTTAAACCGCCAAATATAATAGCAGAAATAATACCAACTGAGGTTACAAATTTATTTCCTATTGATAAACTAATATTAGCAAAGCTTCATCAATTTGTTTCTAACAATCCAATTTATTTTAAGAAAACAAATATTTTAATTAACAATATAAATTTTATCTCCTATGAAGGAGATGTAAATGACTTTTATTTAAGTAGTAAAAAATATGACACAAACTATCAACCATTTTATCCAACATGGATGTTGTCTGCATTTTTACTCTGTTTAAAAGCAAAAGAATTAGGTTTTACAGAAATTATTGATATTGGTGCCGGAGATGGGAGAATATCTTATTGTGGATCATTGCTGTATTTAAGATCGATAGGAATTGAATTAGATTCTAGTTTAAGCGAATTACAAAATGATCTATGCAAAAAAACTAATATAAATTTTGAGATAGTAAATAGAGACGCTTCCACTTTCGATTTTGCTAAACTTAATTTATCTAAGCCCCTTTTTTTCGTTTCTGGGCTGCCTGAAATGGGAGAGATGTTCGTTGATAATTTAATTAATACAACTCTCAAAAATAATTTTCTATCATTTGGTATTGTATTTTTAGGAAGCATAAACAATAAAAGAAAGTTTGTAAAGGATGATACGCTTTATGGTTGGGGAGAAATAATAAAAAGAAATAATTTAAAAATAATAAAAGAAATAAATTTACCTACCCATTGGACTAATGATAATAATAGTGAATCAAAATATTTGATAACAAAAAAAATTAGTAAATAATTCAAAAAGCTTTGGATATTGTACATTTTCATAATTAGATAGATTAATAATTTACTTCATATCTGATATTATAACATAAATCTGACTGGAACAAAATTTCATATATATTAAAAGATCTGCAGTAAGAATGAGAATCTTAATCTCATAAATTTTAAATTTTTTTATAAACCAATTAAGATAGGAAATATAATAATTTTAATAGGTATTGGTTCATTAAAAACACATATGCAATTTTTTTTAAGTAAATTGTTGTAATTATTATTGTAAGTTTGAACTAAGCCCTAGAAAGAATATTTTACAAATGTTAAACTATAATTATCATTTAAAAAATATTAAATAAAATCTCAATAATGTTTATCTAGTTTCCTTATTGGTGATTCTATATTTTATCTTTATATGTACAATTTTAGATTTTGAGGTTTAGAGTAACTCATTTTTTATCTTGTAATTATTTGATATTCGATTCTTGTTTGATCTATTACTGGGTTAAAGATATTTAATTTAACCTTATGGCAAATTGTACTCCTTTATATTTATCAGGAGCTGTAAAAAAATATATTATTATCTCTTTTATAGTAAATTATGAGTATATTAACTGCTATATTTAATATAATTTTTCTCTAGAATATTCTTTATCTAACTCAATCTCTAAAGAGATTTCTTGCTAATTTTATGATTGAGATTTCTAATGATGAATTTCAAGTCAACATATTTTCAGCACTAATAATTCTTATATGAATCATGTTTAATTTTAATTCTATTTTGCCTCTACTATGTTGATGAATAATACTTTTATTATAATAAGCTTCAAAATTTATTTATGTAAGACAGGATAATGAAAAGATCAGATAAAAAATTAACAATCATAAAAATATACATGAAATGAGAAAATAGTTCCAAGAGTGAGTTATATATAATAAAAGTTAAAACATTTAATAAGAATATTTAAATTTATTAGTTACCATACAACATGAGACTTACCTATTAAATTGTTGTAATTATTAATTACAATATTAAATTCTTCTTCAACGCATAGGGGCTAATTTACACTTCTCTCGTAGTAAATGTTTGAAGCATTTTTGAAATACTCTACTGCTAATTGCGATTCTCCTAGTTCTTCTAGCGATCGAGTTTTATAATAAATAGACACAAGAAGAGATGGATCTATTTTTA
>DAIPKY010000014.1:1556-15340 GCA_036769505.1 Nitrososphaeraceae archaeon | reverse complement strand
ATCAAGAAATTTAGGATCTATTTTTAGTGCTTTATCATAAAGTTCTATAGCTTGGATATAATTACCTAACAAGAATAGAGAATAGCCTTTATTATTTAAAACTTTTTTATTGTTAGGATCTATTTTTAATGCTTTATCATAAAGTTTTATAGCTTCCTGATGTTTACCCAATTCAGACAAGGATAACCCTTTTCCATTAATCGCCTCAATAGATAACGGATCTAAGTTTATCGCTTTATTATACCACATAATTGCACTTTTATAATCATCAGAATTAAAGGAAGATAAAGTATTCTTAATGATATTAGTAAAATTAAACTCGTCAATGATAGACATACTGGAACTCGTACCTGTTGTATTATTAATATTTTTTACACCTGAATCTGTTCCGCTTGTTTCAGAATATGAATATCCAAGAAAAGAAAATGATAGAAGTGATATAAAAAAAATTACTAAATAAAAAGTCATTTTATATTTATAAAAGAAGTTAAAGATAAAGTTTTCAATAGTATCTAATCTTTAGTTACAAAAAGTATCCATCAAATACTAGAACCAAACTACAAGTATATTCTTTTATTTATATGCATAATGGAAATACTAGAAGGACTTAAAAATTGATAAATAATTCAATCCCATCATCTCTAAAATTATCTAATGATGGAATCTAACAGTAAATAGTTCATTTTATTTTAAACAAAATAAAGTAAATTCATATAATTATTCTTAAAATGCTTGAAAATTATTTAGTTGCGAACCAAAAAAGATTGAAACTAGATCTAAATATCAAAACTGTGAAAGAGATATTTTTCACATCAATAATGGTACTAGCTGCCATGACAGTTTTGCTTAGTCTATACGGAGTACCTGTAATAGCTCAAGAAACCAACGTAGGAATTGATTCAGAGAATATAACAGGAGCAGATTCCAACAATCTCACGACCGATGATAATGCTAATGAACCTGAAGCAGGTATGATATCAAGAAAAGATTAATTGATATAAGCTAATGCTACGTTCAAAAAATAAATTTTTATCTTTTTTTTCTAATTTAAAGGGATTAGAAAAAATAATATTTATCCTCATAAATGTTTGCCTAATTATTGATGTTGCTATTTGTACAAGGCCAGAGTTTATTCCCGAAGAAGTCAAATCATCTTTTAGTTTTGTTCTATTTAATTTAATAACTATTGTAATAATAATTGGTCAAATGTATTTACAAAAATTTGCCGAAAAAGATAACAAATTACTTTTAACAAAATCCAAATATTTGAACTATTTGTCTAAGATAACAAAAATATCTTGTTTTTTATTAACAGCAAATTTAATTTTTGTTACCAGTTCTATGATTATTTTGAATGAATACCTTATAATAAATCTCTTAATTGCAAATAATATTTCCTGTTTTGTTGGCTCATTTTTTTTAGGTTCACTAGGACTTAGGTTCATTATATGGTTTTCACTTAAACGAGACTCGTATGTATTATTATTTTATGGCATGGGATTGATCTTTTTATTTCTCTCATTTTTTACAATATTTTTGTCAGATAATTTTCTAATTATTGCTAAACCGTTATCAATTAATGCGAATTTGGAAATAACTTATCCTGAAATTGAAAATAATATTTTTGATATTATTAATAATTCTTACATTTTCCTACGTACTGCATCTTATGTTATGATGCTTATGGGCACTTTTGTATTATTATCCTACTATTCAAATAAAACTCAAAAGTTTAAATTATTATGTGCCCTGGTTATTGTTTTTATTATATATTTTCTTTCATCCCTTGATGCATTTCAAATTATGGAAATATCTATCTATGATGAAGAACTAATTGTCTACTACATCTTTCAATCTCTTATCACTACAGTGGGAGGAGTTATTTTCGGATATTCCTTTTTGAAAGTAGCAAATAAATTGGAGGTGGATAATCCAATAAAAAAATTATTAATTATTACGGGATTTGGATTTATTTTGATATATACTGTAAATCAAACAACCGTAATAGCTACAGCTTATCCTCCCTATGGTTTACCTACTTTATCTTTTATAGTAATAGGTGTATATTTGCTATGCTTTGGAATTTATTCATATGCTATTTCGCTTTCCCATACAATAGTTCTTAGAAATAAAATAAGATTACTAACGAAAAATAATAGTAATTTATTTAGTAGTATGGGTGAAGCGCAAGTCACTTCGCAACTACAAAATGCTGTGAAAGCTGTTAAAACAATAGTAGAAGAGGAAGAAGAGAAATTAAAAGAAAAGACAAGTGTAGAGGTTAATTTTACTGAGGATAAAGTTCAGGATTATATGCAACAAGTAGTGCAAGAAATGCTAAAACGTAAATCACTTTCTAAAAATACATCATAATATTTTTTCCAAATCCATAACGAATAAATTTTATGGACTTACTAAATAATTTATAATAGCTAGAATATAGAATAGATTAGTTTTTTTATATTTCTTTATAATCATAGATTAAGGTAAAAATGTAAGATACATATTTCATTAATTATATTTCTCTGCTTAGTAATTTATTGAAAATTATGAGAAATAGATTTTCAATATTTGGAAAGAACCTTTATTATGTCAAAGATAATAATTACAAATATCTCAATTTTAGTTAAATTTATCTACTTTTTTCAAGATATAGTGATTTTTGCAAAATGCAATTCATATTCTAAAATATTCTTTTAGCCTACATTCTGGCTTAGCAAAGATAACATAAAAATGTTAGGTATTATGTTGTATCAGGTTTTTTTAATAATAAAAATATAAAAACTTCTCTTTATATGCTTGACAAAAGAAGTGGTAATATATTTGCAGAGAGAAGAAGATCATAATAAGGAAATCAAGTCTAATGAAAATGCCTCCAATACAAAAAAGGCAACAACTACCAAAAAGTCATCCTATCGAATTTTGTTTGTCGACGATAATAAGGATATTTTACTAACCATTCAAAATGGTTTGGAATCATATGGCTTTCAAGTTGATACATTTGCAAATCCTTATGAAGCACTATCTTCTTTTAAACCTGACTTTTATGATTTAGTTTTAATCGATATTAAAATGCCTCAGATGAGTGGCTTTGAATTTCATCAAGAATTACGAAAAAAGGCAGCTTATGGCACGGAAATAAAGGCCTGCTTTATTACAGCATATGAGGTATATTTTGAGACATTAAAGCAAGAATTTCCTGAATTATATGGAGGCTGTTTTATACGCAAACCTATCAAAATAGAAGATTTGGTTACAAGGATAAACGAAGAATTAAAACACTAATTAACATATCAAGGCATTATAATAAGTTAAAAATTTATTAATCTCTTTACATTCTCTTTATTTTACAAAAAAAACTAATTCAAAATATCAACATACTAATCAAATACATATACACGAGAATAGATTAAATTATCTTTTAATTCATTAAAATAACAAATAAATTAACAATTAAAATATTAGGTAATTTTTTGTTGAAAGGTTGATATTTATTTGCAACAAATTAATTAAGAGAGTCAAGCTGACAAAATTTTCATTTTTAAGGGGATATCTTTATTTCCAAATTTATTTTCTTTATAGGCAGAATATAATTTTATAATTTGACCGTGTTTAATCTGATAATCTCCAATATAATGTATGATTTCCTCGTATTTATCGTCCAATGTTAACAAAGAGTGTGCTAAGCCAGCATCAAGTAAAATATGGTTATCATCACCAATATCCATAACCCTTCTTGCAAAAATAATTCCAGGCCCCCAAATATTTTGATTGTTATTCGCATCATTGACTATAAAAACTGGACCAGATGCAATTCCAATCCTAACAGCTAAGGAGGATTCGCTATCTTTCCCCATATTATGTTTTTTTAATTTAGTATGTAATTGTATACTCAAGTCTAGCGGTGCTTCAGGATTTGCTGTAAATCCTATTGCCATTCCATCACCGGTAGGAAGGACCTTTTTATCTAAATTTTTTCTAAATACTTCACTTGATATTACAAAATTGTTTAAAAATTCTATTTTTTCTATTTGTTTTCTAACAGACAAGCTAGGGCTTGAAAGCCCCACAATATCAATAAAGAAAAAATTAGCATTTATGACACTAGACGGACCGAGATCAGATATTCCAGTATTTCCATAGATACCTATTAATTTTTTATATAATTCTAAATGATGTTCATGAAAAGCCATATCTAGGTAAAAAACAGGTTCAGTTTTTATTGATGCTTTACAAACACTACAAATAAGAGATGAAGAACTAGGGAATGACAGCGAGTTTTTATCCAATTCGAATTTAATCCATGAATGAGCTGTAGAACTGAATCCAGTTAATGATAAAAATTTCATTCTTCTAACTATTTCATCATCTTTTTCATCTAATTTTATCTGTAATACTCCATCGAAGAGAGGATGTATCTTGTCTATGAGAGATTGTTCAACAACGGTGTTATCTATTGTAAAAAGTGAAAGTATATTATTATGTTTTAATGAAAAAGACAAAGAATTAATAAATCGTAAAACTTCTTTTTCATCGAAAATATTAAAAAGGTGGGAAAGGGAATCAATAACCATGCAAATTTTTTTCTGGTGAAGAGTAGGCAAACTATTTTCTCCTTTTTCATTATTATGATGATTTTTTTGTTCCATCTTTGAGGATAAAATAATTTTATCTATTTCTTTTTTAATATCAGCTAAACTATCCGTAAATTCAGAATTGTGGGATTCTAAAGAGTTTATTTGTTCTCTCATAAAAGGATTAATAAAGAAAGAATTGGATTCAATAATAGAAGATAAGCTATTAAATAAATTTTGATACTGTCTTTTAGTTAATGTTGAACTCAAGAAAATACCACTATTACCAATTTTCAAAAGTGATTCGAAAAAGGTTTTGCAATATGTAGTTTTTCCAGATCTACCAGGCCCCATAATTAAGAAAAGTGTATTGTCGCTATTTTGATCTTCGGAATGATCCTTTCCAAGTAATTCTTTATATCCTGGGATTGGCAATATGATCTTAAATATAGATGATGATTTATTTAAAGTTAGAGATGATTTTTAAAGGAGATTTATATAAAAAATAAGTAGCTCGATCAATATTAATGATCGAATTTTGTGTCAGATATTTACATAGTATTTTTAGAAAATAACTCATTTCAATTGAAAACCTTCTATTAAAAATTTCTCTCCTCTTTTGTATTGATTTAATTTGCTTTTTATGGAATCAATAAAAAATATTCTTATTACACTTGTACTTTAGTTAAAACTATGAAAAAATGTATAGCTTTTCATTCATATAAAGGTGGTACAGGAAAATCTACAATTAGTGCTAATATTTCTGTATTACTAGTTAAAATGGGATACAATGTTCTTCTTCTTGATATGGACGTTTATGCTCCAACCTTACAGACTTATTTCACTCAAGAACCAAAGTATTGGATCAATAATTTTCTATTTAATACAGCAGAATTTGAAAATATTATTTACGATCTCACGCATATTATAAGAAATTTTCCCGATACCAAAGAATCTCCAGAAAAATTGGGAAAACTTTTTGTTGCTTTTTCAAATTCTTCAAAAGAAGAAATAACAAAATTAGATGGAACATTAAGAAATGATGCCTCAAAACTAGAATTATTACGTAAATTTATCATAATTAAAGAAGAAATGGCTTATCAAAATAATATTGATTACATTATTATAGATACTAGTCCAGGAGTACGCTATTGGTCTATAAATTCTCTGGCAATAGCGGATCTCATCCTATTATCCTTAAAAATGGATAGCATTGATATTGAAGGCACAAAAAAAATGGCAAGTGAAATTTATTCAGCTTTTACAAAATTAGGGACCAAGTCTGTTTTGCTTTTCAATAGAGCCGCTGGATATTGTCTTCCACCTAATTTGATTATAGAAAATTCCTATGCTCCAGAAGCTAATTATGCAAATGTAATAGCCGAACAGTCCAAAGTTACTAATACATTTAAAAAGGATGTAGATATGGAGATTATCGGTAATATACCCTTTTATTGTGATATCCAATTCGATAACAAGGAGTTTCTAACTGTATTGAAACATCCTTATCATCCATTTACTCATTTACTGAAGGATTTGGTCGATAAGATAGAAAAAATCTAGAAATTTTTTTTCCCTTTTTAATACTTTTAACAAATATATGTTATTGTTCATTTTTTCAAGATTGAAAGGGAATCTTTAATTACTCATAGATCTAATTAAAAATCTAAATCCAACTCCATGGTTTCATATTTCTTAGATGACATTGTTTAGTAATTATTGATTTTGCTTTATTAGATGCATTTTTTTCGTCGAGATTTTTTAAATAATAGAGAAACAACTTTTCATACAGTTGTTTTGCTTTTTCTTCTGTAAATTCTTTATAAATAGATTTTTTTCCTTGGTTTTCTTCAATATTTTTGTTGATGATAAAGCCATCTTTCTCTTCTAATCCCTTAACAAATAAATATTCTTTTTTACACATTTTACATGTTTCATCAAAAAATTTTAGATGTTTTAAACATGAAACCACACATCTATTAAACTGAATTATTATAAAAGAGTAATTTATAATTGTTAATATCTTATTATTTGTTTTTTAAACGATACCCATATTTAATAGATAAAAGTAAAAATAATTCTGGATTGTCAGATCTCAATCAGTTACTCGTCCGAAGAATTAAAGAAGGAACCGTAATAGATCATATCCTTCCTGGAAAGGCTTTCAATGTACTCAAAACTCTTAATATAACTGGAAAAGAAGGAAATATTGTTACAGTTGCATTAAACGTACCTAGTAGTAAAAAAAATAAAAAAGATATCATTAAAGTTGAGAATAAATTCTTAGAAAATTCTGATACAGATAAAATAGCCCTCATCTCCCCGCAGGCCACTATCAACATAATAAAGAATTACAAGGTTGCGGAAAAAAGAAAAATTCAAGTCCCAGATTCTATTGCACGAATATTTAAATGTACTAATATAAACTGTATTAGTAATGAAGAAAAAGCAATTGTTCCTACTATCATAGTTTTAGATAAAACTAAAATACTCCTAAAATGTAAATATTGTGCGAGATTAATTGATATTAATGAATTAGAAGAAATATAGATAATTTTTTACCTTGGCAATGAAAGAATAATTTTTTATTAGTAATAAAACAAAGAAAAATTAGGTTATGTTTGTCCCAATATAATGATAGCCATAACAATACCATAAATAGCTACTGCTTCTCCTAATGCTGTAAATACTAAAGCTTGAGATCTCAACTCAGGTCTTTCACTGATCACAGCTAAACCGGCAGCACCGACACCACCGATTGCTACACCAGCTCCGAGTGCAGCTAAACCAAAAGCCAGTCCCGCACCGACGAATTTCATTCCTGTACTTCCACTAGTTTGGGCCTCCTGGGCAATAGCTTCACTTGTAAAATAATTATGTGTAATTAATGCAATCGTTGCTATCAATGCCATGGTCGAAATTGATTTCATTTCCATAATGTAATTACGTAAGCAATTTAAAAGATGCCATATTTATTTATATCGAATATTTGATTAGTAGATAAAATTTTTAGTTGTTTATTTTCAATATATTGAATATTTTATTTATTTAAGGTGGTTTCAATCAAAAATTTATATATGCAATTCTAATAGAAAGAAATGAAAACTGTATAGAATTTATCTTCTAACTTTATCTGAAGAATAAATCAACCAAGCTCAATAATTAAATTCTTTTTATCTTGTATAAGGTCTGTTGTCTTAATTTGATAAGATCCTCTTTAATTTTCACTATGAAGCTTTGATATTCTTCATTAAGTTTATTCTTTGAATCTTCAAAGAGTTTTTCAATTAGTTCACTTTTTCTAGTCATTTGGGTGCCTTCCTCTCTATCACCGCTTTCACTTTCTTGAGCCTTACGAATTCTTCTCTTTCTCTTTCCTCTAACGTAGATTTAATAAATGTTAATGCGCCTTGATACTGAGGGATAATGACATACTCTAAGGCATTGATAAGTTTCTGGGTTTTCTCTAATTCTTTTGCTAGACTAAAAATCGCATTTTCATATTCTGCGGCTTTACAAATACCAGGTAAAATTTCCCTAATTAATTTTGTAGCCTGATCCAAAGATGAATTAGTATCTGCAAATCCGTATGTCAAATAAGATTTATTTTCTGAAGACACTTCTAAAGAAGGAATTTTAACATCTACAATTCTTTTTATATGGACATCAACCGATATTGAAGAAGGAGTAGAAGTAGCCAAAGACTGTATAACAGACGAACCCAAGGTAAGATAGGAATGAAAAATTGCCTTGTATATATCATCTAAGGGATTCCAAATGTCTTCTCTTGCTTTATTCGCTTCGTCTATCATTTCATCAATTTTTTTTAATAATACTTCTCGTTTATCATCGAGAATTTTATGAACCATTTTCGAAATTTGCATAGAGCGTCTAATCTTGATTAATTCAATTTTGGTGGCGATAACTTGCTTTCCAAACGACATATTACTACACTACCACACTAGAGTCCCTTATTGTTTTGAACCTTCCTTGAAGTATTGTTCAATATTTTTATCTTTAATTTTTGTAAGTTCGCCTTTGGGAAGATTGGCTAAAATATCCCAAGCTCTCGTAAGCGTTTCTTCAAGGTTTCTATTTTCCTCTATACTTTGTTTTAAATAATTTGTTTCAAATTTGTCTCCAACGTCGAGATATTTCAAATCTACTCCTGTTAATCCCGCTCTTCCTACAATATCAGCTAATGCTCGGACTTCTTGTGAGCGAGAATATGCATCATATAATTGATTTCCAACTTCCATATGATCGCCTCTTGTTTTTCCTTCACCCACACCATCTTTCATCAACCTCGAGAGGGACATTAATACATTAACAGGTGGATATACCCCTTTTCTAAATAGTTCTCTACTCAACACAATTTGACCTTCAGTGATATATCCTGTTAAATCAGCAATTGGATGAGTGATATCATCTGCAGGCATAGACAAAATCGGAACTTGAGTTACACTGCCATTCCTACCTTTAATCCTACCAGCTCTTTCATAATTATTTGCAAGATCTGTATACAAATAACCAGGATATCCTTTTCTTCCTGGAACTTCTTCCCTCGCAGCACTGATTTCTCGAAGGGCTTCACAGTAATTAGTCATATCAGTCAAAATTGCGAGAACATGCATGCCAAGATCAAACGCTAGATATTCTGCCACTGTCAATGCAACTCTCGGTGTAATTATTCGTTCTATTGCAGGATCATCAGCTAAATTAAGAAACAATACGCTACGCCTTAAAGCACCCGATTCCTCCAAGCTTCTTTTAAAGTATTGAGCTTCAGAGTACTGAACTCCAATTGCAGCGAAAACTACAGCAAAATCTTCATTGGCTCCTACTACATTAGCTTGTCTGGCAATTTGAGCTGCTAAAATATTATGAGGAAGTCCAGATCCTGAAAAGATTGGCAATTTTTGTCCTCTTACCAGCGTAAGCATTCCATCAATTACAGATATACCAGTCTGTATAAAGGAAGTTGGATATTCTCTTCTTTCCGGATTCATTGGTTCGCCATTTACATCTAAAAATTTATCAGCAATAGGTTCGGGTAAACCATCATTTGGTCTTCCCAACCCATCAAAAACTCTACCCAATAGCTCGTTAGAAACTGGCATAACCATAGTTTTTCCTAAAAACTTTGCCTTTGTTCCGGTTATAGCAAGTCCTGATGTTCCTTCAAAAACCTGGACTATTGCTTTTCCATTTCCGACTTCTAAAACTCTTCCAAGTCTTCTTTCTCCTTCCAATGTTTCAATTTCTACCAACTCATCAAACGATGCTTTTGTTATTCCATCTACAACAATAATAGGCCCTTTAATTTCTGCAACCTTAGTATATTCAACACTACTACCTGTATCAAAATCAGACAATAAGTTCTACCTCCTCTTTTTTTGATCTAATTTCATTGAATTGCGTATCCATTTTTGATTCTAATTCTTTAAGCTTAGAAACTTGTTCATCTGGAATTTCAAACTTTGCTTTAATTAAGGAAGGAATAATTGGCATTGATCGTATATCTGAGAGAGATATACCTTCCTTGAGTGATTTTAGTGATTCTTTGTAAAATTTGACCATCAAGTTGACAAGGTTTAACTGTTTTTCTGGACCACAATAGGTATCAATTTTATCAAAGGAATTTTGTTGAAGGATACCTATTTTTATCATTCGAGCCATTTCCAGTATTAATTTCTCTTCATCAGGTAATGCTTCAGGACCTAACAATCTAACAATTTCTTTTAGTGTATCTTCTCTTTGTAGAATATTATAAGAGTCAGATCTCAAAGTATACCAATCTGGACTTACGTTTTCAGTCCACCATTTGGATACATCTTCTAAATAACCCGAATATGATTGCATCCAATTAATGGAAGGATAGTGCCTTGAGTATGCTAATCTAGTATCCAGAGCCCAAAATGTCTTGATAAACCTGATTGTATGAGTAGTTACGGGTTCAGTGAAATCAGCTCCCGAGGGAGAAACTGCACCAACAATGGTTACTGAGCCGCTTCTATTAGGAGAACCTAAGGCACGTACACGACCTGCTCTCTCGTAAAATTCTGCTAATCTAGAGGCAAGATAAGATGGATACCCTTCTTCTGCAGGCATTTCTTCCAATCGTCCGGACATTTCTCTTAAGGCTTCAGCCCATCGACTAGTAGAGTCAGCAACAAGAACGACATCCATTCCCATATCTCTATAATACTCTGCCATTGTTACACCTGTATAGATAGAAGCTTCCCTAGCAGCAACTGGCATATTGCTTGTATTCGCAACAAGTACTGTTCTTTCCATTAATGGTCTATTGGAACGTGGGTCGATTAAATGAGGAAATTCAACAAGAACTTCAGTCATTTCGTTACCTCGTTCGCCGCAGCCAATATATACTACTACCTTAGAATCAGCCCATTTAGCTATTTGATGTAGAGTAACCGTTTTGCCGGTTCCGAAACCTCCTGGTATAGCACCTGTACCGCCTTTGGCAATGGGAAAATATGTATCTATTACTCTTTGTCCGGTTATTAAAGGAACTGTGGGATCAAAACGTTCGATGTATGGTCTTGGTTTTCGGACTGGCCATTTGTGGTACATCTTCATTGGATATTTCATTCCATTGTTTTCGATTGTGGAAATAATTTGTTCCAAGTCATAATCCCCTTCTGAGGTAATATCTATTACCTTCCCACCCCTAGAGTCAGGAGGAACGAGAATACTGTGAGTTAAAAGCGGTGTCTCTTCAACAGTTCCAATTACAGTACCTGCTTCAACAGTATCACCTATCTTCAATGTCGGTTTAAAATGGTATTTCTTCTTTAGATCGATAGGAGTTGTAGCAATTCCTTTACTAATGAATGCGCCAGATTTTTTCGCTATTTCCTCCAAAGGTCTTTGAATACCATCATAAATTTTTCCAATTATACCTGGCCCCAACAAAACGGATAAGGGTTGTCCAGTGCCTACGACCGGTTCGCCTGGCCGTAAACCTGAAGTGGATTCATAAACCTGAATAAATGCAATATCACCAGTCAACCTAATTACTTCTCCGATTAGCTTAGACTCCCCTACTTCAACAGTTTCATACATTTTAGCAGAAGACATTCCATCGGCCCGTACTGCTGGTCCACTAACCCAAACTATTTTTCCTTTTGCAACCAATTTAGTTCCCCATTCCTCTTAAAATTTGGGCGATATTTTTCCTTATTAAAGGTTTAAGTCTTTCAATTCTTGTGTCGAGAGTATTATCCAATGTAATAGTCCCATCAGATGATTTTATTTTAAATCCACCTAATGAGTTTTTTAGATTAGCTTGTAACTTAATTTTTTTATTATATTTCAGACTTAATGATTCTATGTGTTTTTTAAAAAAATCAGCATCTTTTTTCAAACTTTCTATTATTATATCAGAAGTCCCAAGATTAGGAATATTTTCATCAAGAATTTTAAACAACATATTCCTATAGTTTGGATCCTCAGAATATGAGGCTAATTTTTCTTTTGCCTTTTCATAAACGTCATTAACAGCTTGTTCAAGTAAAACTAATTCTTTATTGCGGACAGATAATTTGGTTGAACCACTAACTTGTCTTTTTAAACTTTCTGCTTTTTTTTCAGCATCTAAAATAATATTCTCATATTCTCCCATTATGTGAGATTTTGTTAAGTCTATATTATTAATAGATTCTAAATATGAATTATTTAAGTGAGTCAATAATTCGGATTCTTTCTTTGTGATAACTTGATCTATAGTTCGCTCTAGAGGTGTAGGCGATGAGCTCATCATAAACAAGTTTAGTAAAGTATGATTTTAACCTTTTGGAATCTTTTGTTATTAAAAACAATAGCTGTTTCTAAAATTTGGAAATGATTTACAATACCATTTTCACGGGATTAATTATATTAAAATCAAATTTATTAAATTCTCCTTTTGTTATTTTGTGATTCAAATCTACATGAATACTAAATAATAAATTCTACAAATTATAAAAAAACTCTATTCAAAGAATTAAAAAACCCCAGTATCCAAATTGGGTAAAGAATTTGCATTTAGTATAGTATTCTTTGACTAGTCTATTTTTATTTTCGATCTAGGAATATTTTCTTTATTACTAAACATTAGACTCTTATAATTACCTCGCTCCCATTATCACTTCTTCCTATGCTACAAATATCTATTGAATTCATATAACTTAATTATAATAAAATTTCGAATGATAAAAGAATGTACATTCTCTCAGATAGATAAATTATCTTTCTTAGCAAAATAAACCGGAAAATAAACAAAAAAAGAGGTAGTTTAAATTAGTGATAGTTAAATTTTAGTTGTCATTAGACAAAAAATAAGCAAACGCAAAATAAGTTTAAAAATTACTATAAATGGAAGGATTTTATCTGAAGGAATTTATTAAGAACTAAATTTATTCTTTTACCGTAGTATAACCCCGTACGTCTATTATAAGATCATAATAATATTTTTTCAATGCATGTCAATAAAGTTAGGTTTTATTAAGTAGTTTCACTAGTTGATTACATTACAATCACAAAGAGAATGAAAACCAATAACTTCGAATCTATCAAAAGATACTTCAGTATTTGGTTCTATATGTAGGAAGAAGAAGTAATAAAATGCTTTTACATTTTCTAATAAAGTTTTTATCATAATATTCTGCAGGATTTTTTACGTTCTGTTTATTAAGTTAAGTGGGATTATAATAACACCCTTTATTAGAACTGAATTAGCTATACTTCTTTTTACCATTAGATTTCCATTGATAATTGCGTTTTTTCGCCTATTTTTATAGTATTCTTAAAAGTATTATTTGCTAACAGATGACAAAGTAGCTTGATTGTAAGGTCGAGGTTCTACACTGAATGAAGTTGCTACTTCTTTGTAGTTTTTGTTGTTGGTAATATTTTTGTTTGTAACTCTTGTTTAGTAGCATTAGTAGATCAGCTCTAACTATTGAATCAGCTCTAACTATTGAATCATCTCTGATGAGTTGCTTTGGTAATACTAATAGAGGTTCTGAAATTTTGTCTAAATCTCCTTTAAAATATCCAATACCTTTGTTTTCTTGACATTCAGAAGAGGGAGAGGAACCTGATTTTGTGATCATTTCCCTTATATCGTCAGGACTTGCATTAGGATTAATTGTCTTTAGGTAACCGGCAAAGCCAGTTACATGTGGAACAGCCATACTAGTTCCTGTT
>DAIPKY010000014.1:0-1456 GCA_036769505.1 Nitrososphaeraceae archaeon | reverse complement strand
CTTTAGGTAACCGGCAAAGCCAGTTACATGTGGAACAGCCATACTAGTTCCTGTTAATATTCCATAGTCGCTTCCATTAAACGTAGATAGAATATCTACGCCGGGTGCTGCAACATCGACAGAAGGTCCGAAGTTACTGAAATTAGCAAATGTATCATCCATCATTGTTCCACTATCTAAGAGTGGACCTAGACCTCCACATTTACCATCACTATCACCAATTGCAGATACTGTGATTACATCAGGATTTGATGCAGGAGAAGTCGGTTAATGTTGCATTTTTACCGAAATTTCCTGCTGCCGCTACATAAGTAATGCCAGCCTTGGCTGATTCGGAAATAGATCGTTCGAGTAATTTAGAATAGGGATTTTCAATACTGTAATTAACTATATCTATTATATCCGCATTATTTGTTATGTATTCTATCGCTTTTATTTGATCTGATAAAGAACAAATTCCATCATCACCGCATACCTTCATTGACCATATATGAATATTATCTTCTGGAATTATTCCAACTATGCCAAATCCATTATCTTTGGCATTTATAATACCTGCAATGTGAGAACCATGACCATTTTTATCATCAGTAATATCAGGATCTGAGGAAAGGTTCCGGTCTACAAAACTCAGTGAACGGTACACAGATAAATCAGGATGCGTTAAACTAACACCTGTATCTACTATAACTATATAAATTGGTTCTGAAACCGCTGGTAGTAATGACCCTGTTTTATTTGTTTGATTTTGATCAACTACGTGAGATTTCTGATTACTTCCTATGGAAGTTTGTGTATGATTTACTTTAACTAAATTGTTAATTGTCTCATTAAGCAATGTTCTACTTATATCTAAAGGCGTGAATTGATAAAATGTAACATTTGAAAGGGTTTATTTTGTTATAATGGAATTTTCTTCCATTTGTTCCGTGGAATTGTCGATATTCATGTTAATTGTATTATTTGTTAACGCTTGAATATTATTCGTAAGATTCTCATCCCAAGTGAGATTTAATCCAGCAGAGGGAAAAGCAGATGAAGAATTTAATGAATTGTTTGTTATAGCATTAAAGTGGATAGCAGGTTGTTCTTTTGTTACATTACTTTTACTAGCTAAATCTAATTTAGAAAAATTACCATATGTATCAAGTGTTGTTTGATTGCAATTGTCTATCTTTGCTATGGTAACATTACCTATTGTTATTAAATCTAACAGTTGAATTGTCAGTTCAGTTTTATTTTTTGGTGCAAATTTAGTTGTGCTGTTATTAGGATATGGATTATGGTCCATTGTAGAGTTAGTGATTTGATTGCCAGATGTATTATTTGACAAAGATATTTCTCCATATATGTCAAGTTGACCGTCTAAGGTGACTAAGGAATTCTCTTTGGAGAAAAGAGACATATTTTTTGAGTTGAGTATTTGATCTCTAATTTTGGACATATTTTCTGGGTC
>DAIPKY010000219.1:0-2654 GCA_036769505.1 Nitrososphaeraceae archaeon | reverse complement strand
TTGTAGCAATAACTAGAGCATTTAGTATTGCCTATGTTATTCATAGAGGAAAATTCTATGATAACATAAAATCTGAACCATACATAAATCATACTCTTAGAGTTGCACTGATTCTTGCTAATGAATTAAAAGTAAAGGATAGAGATGTTATAATAGCTGCTATTCTTCATGATGTCTTTGAAAAGACTTATACAAATACTTTTCAGGAAGAACTTCTTAAAAAGACAATTGGAGAAAAAGCATTAAATCTAATTTTATCTACAACCAAATTTAACATAAAGGAGATGGAATCCAATGAGTATTGTAAGCTAGTTTTAAAAAGTTCCCAAATTGTAAGATATCTTATACTAGCAAATAGATTGGATAGTATTAGAATTTTAAAAAATTCTATTCGCAAAGACAAAATACAGCGATTCAAAAAAGAAACCCAGGAATATTTTTTACCAATTGCAAATTTAACTGATGATAATTTAGTTTTTAAATTATCTGTTGCAATGTATGAATTAAAATAACTTTGAACATAGCATTTTTATTTTATTCAAATTTCTAAATATCAAATTAATTTATATTCACCTTATATTCAACACCATCACAAATAGAGCATGGATAAATTTTTTCTTCCTTCCTTACTAATATTAAATATAAAGAACCAAGTTATATTAATTTATTCTCATTTTAGGAAACGAATAATTTTTAGCATAATTATAATACTAATTAAACTAATTCATTGATTTAATTACTTTTAATTATTTAAACATGGGTTGCCATCAATATTAACAATATGATTTTTGCCATGTGGGATAATACTATATCTACATCCGACTATTTTGCTTATAATATGAAGATTCGTCATTAAATGTTCAGTAATTTCTCCTATCAAATACCTTGACCTACCGTTCGCTAAACTTACAGGTATTACTAACATATCCGCAAGATATTGATCAACAGCTACTTTTTTATTATAGTTAATTAGAAACTTAGTGGAAGCTTCTTTCCCTACATCTTCTGCAGATTTATTTATTTTTCCGATAGAATCTCCTCCAATATAAGGTCCAAAATCAGATTTAGAATAAACTAAAAGTGAGGCTCCAGGTGAAATAGCATTTTCAATAGATGCTACATAGCTATTACAGGATAAACCATTCCTTTCTAGAGTCAATATAGCTGAAGATATTTGACGATCTAATACATGTCGCGGAAGATTAGAACAAATTCCTACAATTTTAGGATCAATTCTTTGATAATCAATAAGGTCAATCAAGCCTAAGTTTTTACAAGGAAATATTTTTGCATTAACAATTCCTCCTCCCTTTGGATAATACCCTCTTCTTATTACATCAATATTAAAATTTATTCCCATAATTTTATAGGCTTCAGAGAATACATATTTTATATAATCAATTGTAGGACTCATTCTAACATCTGTTCCACCTATAATTTGTATATCAATTAATTTTTTTGATAAAGCTACGGATGGAATTAAGGCCTGTAATACCATAGATATACTTCCTGCAGTACCAATATCAACTTTAAGTGACTTAGAATCATTATCAAAATAATTTTCATCTGGATTGGGTGTAAATCGCAGAAATTGGCTTCCAAGAGTAAGATTTTCAACTCTAGCATTAAAAATATCTGCTAGTACTTTTATTGTATGTATATGTTGAGCTCGCAATCCACTTTTTGGTCTGTTTAATCTAATATTATATATTTCAAGTGGTTTTTGTAAAAGTACTGAAAGTGATATAGCAGATCTAAGTATTTGTCCTCCTCCTTCTCCAAAAGAACCATTTATCTTTAACAATATTATTTAATGTGTAGTAAAATTAATAATTAAATTTGTTGTAACAAATCAAAGTTATCCTATATCTGCCATTAATATTTTAAAAAAATAAATACTAATTGTTAATAGCCTTTAAGATATATACATGGGATATTTATACTAAAAAGATTAATAGATCACTATTATAATATCTTGTAATGCCTACTGCGTATGTTTTAATAAATTGTGATCTAGGATCTGAAGATGATATCATTAAGGAATTAAAGAAATTACCAGAAGTTGTTGAAGTAAGTGGTGTATTTGGTGTTTATGATATTATAGTTAGAATCCGTTCTGATTCGATGGATAAATTGCGTGAAGTTGTCACTTGGAATGTTAGAAGAATAGATAAAGTTAGATCAACATTAACTATGATGGTAATTGAAGGTCAGGGAGATAAAGATATAAATTAACAATTACATATCTTTTAAAATATTCTTTATTACTATAATTGTTTTCATTATTTCTTCTTCATTATTGAAAAAGTGTGGAGATGCCCTGACTATTTTTTTTCCATTTAGTAAATCTCGTTCAGCCATAATAATTCCCTCTTTTTCAAGTTTTACCTTTAACAGATTAGATTCAATTTTTGGAGTAGAAAAAGAAACTATTGAACTACGCAAATTTTCATCATTTATTCCATGAATATCAATACCATCTATTTTAACTAACTCATTTCGTAACATCGATGAAGTTCTGGAATTTATTGACATTATTTTATGCATTCCTATTCTTAAAATATATCTAAGCGATGATTCTAAACCTGCTAGTGCAGGATAATTACGAAATCCTGTTTCAAATTTTTGTGGAATATCATTATGAACTAAAGAAT
>DAIPKY010000068.1:0-8026 GCA_036769505.1 Nitrososphaeraceae archaeon | reverse complement strand
AAACTATTTGGACGACGGAGTTATGACGATTTTAATTGATGAGAAGGAAAAACCTGACTGCAAGAAGATGTGATAGTATTGATAATATGAGAGGATGTTTAGAATAGGTATTTTTGTAATCCCGTTGAGATATTTTATATATATAAAGTCCTCATTGCTATCTTAAATCCTTTGATAAAGATTTAATGACAGAAAACTTAACAAAAACTATTTTATAATTTAATATATGGTATGATCTTTTGATGTGATATTGTTAAATTATAAACTTGTATCAACCATATTTATAAGTACATTTCTCATGAATGTATATCTACTCTCTGCTAGCGCAGAATGGAAAATACCATCAAATACTGATATAAATTCAAATTTTGCTACTTATCAAAACAATTTTCTAAAAATAGATTATCCAGAGAACTGGATATTTACAGAAACTACTGATTCAGTAACATTTGTTCCAGAGCATAATTCAATTGATAAAATAAAAATTAATGTATCTCCTCTTCCAACTGATTCTATATCAATAAAATCCATAGTAGATTCTACACTGGATGAATTTGTTAGGACATTTGATGATTTTGAATTAATTGAGTCAAGTCCTCTTTCGAATATCAAAGATCCTAGTCACAAACTTGTATATTCTTATCTAAATGAAAATAAAAATAAGATTCAAAACATAGATGTTGGGATAATCAGAGGATCAAATCTGTATATAATTTCATCAACCGCAAATTATACCGATTATTATCGTAATTTGCCAATTTATGAAAGAATGCTTACATCTTTCAATTATTACAATGAGCAAGAGTTGTTAAATCAATTTTCTTCTAATTTAATAAAACCTGTTGCTGATTTTGTGCCCATATTGGGTAACTCGTCTAATATTACAATGGTTGAATTCGGAGATTATCAATGTACATTCTGTGCAAAATTCCATAATGAAACACGCGAACAAATTATGAAAAACTTTGTGGATTCAAATAAAATTAATTTTATATTTAAAGACTATATTGTAAATGATATTCCAACAGATAAAGGTTCTAGTATGGGAGCAGTAGCATCATATTGTGCTGCGGAACAAGGCAAGTATTGGGATTATCATGCAGAATTGTACGATAATTGGAACGGAGAAGGAACGGGATGGATAACAAATGATAGTCTAAAACAATTTGCCAAAAATGTCGAGATACCCAATATGGAGCAATTTTCTAACTGCATAGGATCCAATAAATATTCTAGCCTTGTTCAAAATAATGATAATATTGCTAGATCAATGGGATTATCTGGAACTCCTTCATTTATACTGATCAAAGACAATAATATTGAAACCATAATTCCAGGAGCATTACCTTATGAAATTTTTGAACAAACACTAAATAGACTGCTTTCCAATTAAGGTTACTTTTTAATATTTTTTTCAATCTAATACTTGTATTATGATATACAGTTCTTAATGAGATATAAAGGACTAATAATCTAATATCATTAGATGAATACATTTTGTAAAAATAATAGATATAATAATACCTTTCTTTTCACTTCTCTTTTGATCTTAACTATTTTTATTTCTTCATCAAATCTAAATTCTAATTTTTCTAAAAGTTTTTTAATAAACGAATTCATGTTTTCTGATATATTAACTCCAATCTTTGGAGATCAAATAGAATATTCCAAACAACAGGCTATTGAAAAATTTAAAAGTCAATTTTGTGGGATCAACTCTAAGCCTAATTTCAATCAGTATGTTAAAGAAATAAAATTGAATAATGAGTGCGAAATGCCATTGGCAATAATTTATGATGACAGTGTCAAAGGGTTATGGTATATTTCTACCAAACACGGATCGCTTATTTTATACCAACCTGATAGACAAGTTTTTACAAAGTATGATATACCTATTTGGCTGTCACGCGATAAACCTATTGACTCCTCTCAAGTTTGGGATCTTAAACTTGATCCATCAAATAAAAATTTATGGTTCACTGACGAAAAACAAAATTTAATTTGGAAATTTAGCAAAGAAAAAAAGGAATTTGAACATTTTAAAATCCCCGAAACTAACTTATCTTTTGGTACTATCTATCCTGTTTCAATTGATTTTGATAACAATGGACATATTTTCTTTGCAGGAATTAGATCACAATCATTATGGAGCGGAAATTTGAATTTAATGAAAACTGGTACATCAGATGGAATTGCATCAATACCACTTCCTATTGAAGATTTTAAAGATTTCGATCCATCTCTTATCAGTACTGGTTCAATTGCAGTAGATAAAAAAAATAATAACGTATGGGTGTCAGTCCTTGCTTTTGGATATAAAGGCCAAATTTACAAGTATGATATTACAAATAAGTCATTTAAAAAATATGATCTCGGAGATCTTCCTTCTCCTGTTGGTATAACTATTGATGAAAAAGATAATATTTGGATAAGTGACCACGGCACTAGTATATTTGTAAAACTAAATCCTATTAATAATTCCTTAACAAAGTTTGTAACCTCTACTGCATCGCCGAAAATTTTTGCTGGAGATAAAATTAATAGTCAAGCATATACTTTACCTTATTGGATGAAAAAAGGACAAAATGACTCTATCATATTTAATGAACATACTGGTAACAAAATTGGAAAATTCTTTCCAGCTGAACTCAAACTAGTTGAATATTGGATTCCTTCACAAAATAAACAATTCGGACAGTGTAAACAAGATGTACCCGAAAATAGTTGTGGTATTGGAAATGTATTACAACTTACAGATGAAACTTACAATAAATCAATATGGTTCACTGAATGGAGTGAAAACAAGATCGGCTATGTTAATACTAGTATCCCCTTACCTTTTTCTATTAATACAAAGGAAAAGGAAATAATACTTACTCCGGGGGAAAGTAAAGAAATTAAATTTGAGATTACTGCCCATACTGATTCTTTGCTTCATCCCATATCATCATCTACATTAACTCCAAGCGGTGAGTTAGGGACATCTTATGGAATCTTTAGCGAAAACTCAATAAACTTGAAAAAGGATGAATCAAAAGAAATATCTTTTGTATTTACTCTTTCTAATGATGTTGCTATGGGAAATTATATTTTGATGTTAGGTTCTGAAGATGATCTAATATCAATTTCAAAAGCTATTCTTATCAAGGTAATATAAGTTATTAATGTAGACATATAGTAAAAAACTTTTGAACCTCCAAAAATGAAATATAATATGTAATTTTAACTTATAAGTTGAGCAAAGGATAATTCATATGCTTCAGGGTCTAAAATGTGAAAATATCTCTCTCCCCATATTCCATCTACTGGTTTATTTTTAATGGTAATTAAACGACATATATCTTGATCGTGTTTAAAATAATCATAGAGATTATCGACGTTTTTTGAATAAATAATAATTCTCCCAAAATTTGTATCACATTTTAATCCTTTTGTATACTCTAAATTAATGTAGGACTTTGAATTGCTGTCATCATCTTTTATTTCAAAAGATGTAAATGAACTAATCGGTCCTCCATAGGATAGACTTAATCCTGGAATTTTTGAATAGAATTGCCATTCATTTCTCATATTTTTAACTTTTAGGGTTACTGCTGATATTTTTTGTACGTTCATTTTTCTTATATATATTCATATGACAATTAGCACTAATTAATATAGTGAATTTTTTACTATAATTTAGAATAGGTAATTTTAAACTTAACAAATATGACTAATTATTAATATACTTATTAAATGTACTAAATAATAGTATGGGTATAATTTTATGGTTTATTGCCATAGTACTATTTCTAGCTATTATTGGTCTAGGATGGGAAACTTTTTTTACTGGGGTATTAAAGGGTGTCGACAAAATTGGTATTACCCCAGTTCTAAAAAACATCACTGATACTACTAAAGACTCACTTCAAGATATAATCTCTGAATCGTCTAGAAATACATTAGATAATAATCTCAAATTTAATTCTTAATAATTTATATATTAAAAGATTAGATAATAACCATGGTTATTGCCTAAGTAGAATTCATTCTTATACTATATCAAAGTCTGTTGAAAATTGTTAAACTCTAGTATTGTTGTTCTTTCTCTGTTAATAATACGAGTAAGTACTTCTATAGCAGCATTCTTGTGTAAATATTCATTGTTATTACCACATCGATATGAATAAGTACAACGAGGACATCCGTCATCATTTTCACATGAACATTCTATAAGGATAGAATGAGCCCTAGTAATGGCTAACTCAAATTTATCAAAGAGACTTTTACTTGCCCCATTACCGCCTATACTCCCATCATGAATTACTATCATTCCTGTATCACCTAATGAAATTCCTCCAATGTCCTGTGAAGCTCCTCCTGTTAACATACTACTTCCTTCAATAAGCACATGTTCAGTGGCATGATATCCACTTGCTTCTATTTTTTCTTTCTCTGAAGCCATTTTCAAAATTTCTTTTGGGCTTGGCACTCGAAATATAAATCCTTTGGTAGCATAAGTGTAGGTGATAGGATCATTAAAAAAAACTTTTTTCCCTTGATTTATCTCCTTTCCAATCTCAATATTCGAATATCCTAATACTTTTTTGTATATATTTAAAGAACAATACTTTAACTTAATTCCAAAAATTTCTTTTTCTTCAAAAATTTCTATTACTTGTGGATACTCTTCCCTTATAGGTTTTGTATAATATGGATAGTTAATTGGTATTGTATCTATATCAGCGAAATTTCTTTCTGTCTTTTCGTCAAGTATCAATTTTTTAACTTTATATCTTCTTCCTGAAAGAAAGTAAATTGCATCATCGTGTAGTTCCTCTAACGCATGTGGTAAGTTTCTATTTCCAACAATTTTACCATTAAAAAGGATATCTACATCATTTCCAATTCCTCTTATACTATAATTTTTTAGTACATTGTGTTTTTCGCTATTCGTCGGAGTATACTTTCCATTATTAAATATTACTAGGTCCTTTCTTTGCAATTTGCTAAGGGTTTCTAAATACTCCTTTGATTCAAGTTTTGATATAGGTCTATCAAAACACATAGCCAGAATTTGATTTTCCATTATTATGGGATTAAAAGGATCTATGTATGGTATTTCTTCGTCAACAAAATAGTCAGCAGGATGATTTTTATAATATTGGCTTATCGGATCATTTCCCAATGTCAAGAAAGCATATCCTTCTTGGCCCTTTCTTGCTGCTCTTCCTAGTCTTTGTAAAAGTCTATTTACAGGTACAAGATTAGATATTACTGCATCTACATCACCAATATCTATTCCTAATTCTAAAGTTGGGGTAGAAGAAAGAACACCTATCATTCCATTCTTAAAAGAATTTTCTACCATTTTCCTGTTTTTGGGTAGAAGACCAGCTCTATGGATACCAATTTTTATTCCTTGTTTTGATGCATTAAAGGCTATCAATTCTGCAGATAAATGAGAATTACTAAAAACCAGAGTTTTGTGGTTCTTCCTAATTTTTTTTATAAGTTCAATAACTAATGATTTATTCGACCTAAGAGAGGGATATAAAATAGCGAAATTTGTATCACCTTTTTTTCCTATACAATTCACTATTTCCATATCACGAGAAAATAATAAATCACAAAATTCTTTAACATTTGGTAATGTAGCAGAACAAGCAATTAATTGCAATTTTTTATTATTTATGATTCTTTCTAACCGTTTAATAATGTAATAGACATTAGATCCAAAAATCCCAGTATACGAATGAACTTCGTCTACAACTAAATATTCCAAATTGTTCAACAATTTTATAAGCTTTGTATTATTCAAAAGATGGTAATGTATGGAATCAAAATTTGTTAATACTATATCTGGAGGAAATTCGTAGAAATTTTGTTTTTCATTTGCACTTAAATCTCCGTCAAATATTTTTATTACAATGTCCATATTATTTGTATATTCCATTATTTTTGCTAGTTGATCCCTTGCTAATGCTTTTGTAGGATATATAAAAACAGCTTTTATTTGTCTGGAGACAAACTTATTCTGATTAGAAGAGAATTCAACAATTTTATTATTTAGTTTATTCTTTAAGTCGTATATTTTTTGTAAAATTGGAATGCAGAATGCTTCTGTTTTTCCAGAGGCAGTAGGTGCAATGATTACTGTATTTTTACCTCGAAGAATATTGAAAATGGCTTCTTCTTGAAATCTATATAATGATGAGATATTTCTTGACTTTAATTGGCTTAATATAATATCATCTAGCGGTAATTCATCTAATTCTTTTCCTGCAGCTATTTTAGACTCTTTCAATTTTATAACATCAACCACATAATCCAAATCTGAAAATAATATTTCATTGATAAGGTTGTTATTGATTTTACTTTTTTCAAGCATTTTCATAATTTCTTTTCTAGGCCGCACTAATTTTTCCTTTTCAAGTACTATTTTTAAGTCTTCAAAAACAGTTACATAACCTTTATCAAACCTGTCTAAAAACTCCAAATAAGTTTCGTCTAAGTTAGTATAAAATGGTAAAACTGAACATATTTCGCATTTTTCACAGGTAAATAATAATCTGCCATCAAAAATTCTGTTTACTTTCAATGAATTTAATGATGTACAATTAGGGCATCTATACTTCTTCACATTAATAAAAATATATCAAACATAATAAATTGCTTATCTAGTCTTATCTTTTAGATTTATAAGATCGTCTTTATATTAGTTTAGGTATGATTGATAGAAATTATCAAAAAAAAAAATTCTAGTTGAAAAATTTATAAAGAAAAATAAAAAAACTGATCATAGTGTTATTTTGAATGAAATTAATGTTGATTATGATACACTTATTAGAATAATCTCAGATCTTAGAAAAGAAGGTCGAATAAAGTAAAATAGATGGCATGATTTGTTTAATAATAATATTTTTTTCAAAATAGTAATAAATATTTAGTTATAATTTTGATCTTTAAATGAAGAACTTACTATTGGATTGATTAAATATGGAAAAGTATGTTTTAACCATACAGCAGATCTAACAAAAAATGGAACAACGATTTCAATTCTTTTAGAATATGCAGCTTTAAGTATAGCCTTGGAAACAGTTTTAGGTTCAAGTACATATCCTAACCTATGAGGCATTTTACCTTTAAATGATTCATTATCAAAGAAGTTAGTTTTTACAGCAATTGGGCTAACCACTGTTACCCCTACATTTGTATGTTTTAATTCATAGGATAGAGATTCAGAAAATCCTAACATTGCAAATTTAGATCCACAATATGCAGCCATACATGGAATTCCAAAACTAGCTGCTAAAGAAGCAACATTTACTATATGGCCTCGCTTATTTTTAATCATAGCAGGTAAAAATGATTTAGTAAAGTAAATCATTCCCAAATAATTCGTTGATGTAACTTTTTCAATGTCTTCTATTGTCTGGTCAATCACCTTTCCATAAATTCCAATTCCTGCATTATTAACTAAAATATCAATGGCTCCCATTTTGTTCATAATATTTTGGCCTATATCATAAACCATTTTTTTGTTCGAAATATCGCAAGTATATATCTCTACATTGCAATCTGGGTTTAATTTCTTTTTTACTTGATTCAATTTCACGATATTTCTTGAAATTAGGATAACAGTTTTTGCTCCATTATATGAAAAATCAACTGCGGCTTGTTTTCCTATCCCAGAAGAAGCACCGGTTATGGCGATTACTTGATCTTTAAATTTCATTCATGTTATTAAATATTACACAGTTAAAAAAGTTCTAGTATTTTAGATGATTACAATATTCGTGTGTATACATTAAAATGCTGCTATAATTATTACGGATATTTTGGTTTACTTTACGTCAATATTATATTCATATTTTAAAGGTTCTGGCAAAAAAGTATTATCAAAATCTATTCCGGTTATCTCTGTAACCACTCGATATTTTCCTGGATTACTAAAAACTGATCCATCAATTTTTATGGGACTTCCAAAATCAGATACATAACTGGCTGAAAGCGAATCATAATTTGCATTTATATTATATCCTTC
>DAIPKY010000067.1:0-8040 GCA_036769505.1 Nitrososphaeraceae archaeon | reverse complement strand
AACAATAAGCTGTAAGATGATATCAAATGAAGGAAAAGTATGGGATGAATTTACCGTAACTCCTGGTAATCCTCCGGCATCAAAACAGAACCCAGCTCAAGCCCCAGGAATAATTACACAACAAATACCATCAATGTTCATACAACAAATACCATCAATAGACAAGCAATCCCAATTAGATTTTGGTGATCCTCTTGTAACCTATTTACATTGAATAGAAATATCAGATATTTCAGAAAACAATTTTTTATTGCTTTATAAAATTTTGGATACCGCTCCATTAATTTCTTTATTATTTTAGTCATTCTTCTTTTTACTTTTTGTTTTTTTTTCCTATACCAGCATTACATACAGCATATAGAGTTGATTTTTCCATATTTGCCTTTCCCTTTATCAACACATCTATCAATTTTTTTGAATATTTATTTTGTATGGGTAATTGAAATATATAATCGTTATAAATCATAACTATATATAATATATGTCTACAAAAATAGATATTTAAATAAACAATAATTATCATACATTTTCTAAATATCAGTAGCAGATTAATTAATAACTTGTATGCTTCAATTACAATAATGGTCATAGTTGTGAACAAAAGAAAAATTGAAATTCTTTCTCTAGATATACTATATATTAAAAATACAATACTTAGGAGAAATATTTATCATAAAAGCTTTAAATTTAATATTTTCTATATTACTATATGATTTCATCTAACCATAATGATGAAAATAATAAATTTATAGATCATTTAAATGAAGTTTTATCAGCTGAAAATGCTGCAATAGAACGATTAGAAAAAAGAATACAGGAAACTCCTATACAAGACTCTAAAAAGATATTACAACAGCATTTACAGGAGGAAAAAGAACAACAAAAAAGGTTAGAAGATCTTATCTCTACTTACGGTAAAAAGCCAACAGATTCAAAAGCAGAAATAATTTCTTTGCATACATTAACTAACGAAACAAGAGATAAAATAAAAAAAGATAATATTGATGATACACACACAACAAAAATATCCACTACTACAATTCATGATAATAATAATATCAATAATAATGTAATGACATCTGAAGAATCAGAGATACTAAATACAAAAGAAGATGCACTGATAAAAAATGATGAAATATCATCTTATAAAACAATATTAAAAATAGCTGAAGGAGCCATGGGTAAAGATGTAATAAATATACTAAAACAAAATTTACAAGAAAAAGAATTAATGTATGATAAAATAAAAAGTTCTGAATCTAAAATGCTTAATGAGATAGGAAAAAATAATGAGAACCATAATGAATCATTTAAGTTAGGATCTGCAGTTGCTGATATGTTAACATCTTATTGGAATTCTCAAGAAAATCCATCTAAAGTATATTTGTTCAATAGAAGAGTCCATCACGGAACTATTGGTGCTTTACTCGGTTTATCTTCTATATATAAAAAAAATCCAATTGTGACTGGTATTCTATCAGGTTTAGGAGCAGGTCTTTTAAAAGATGATTCTAAAGATTCCAAAGAATGGTTCTTATTCAGAAAAAAAGAAGATGAGAAATAAAAGGGAATAAGAATCATTAACATAGAGCAGTAGATTGTCAATATCTTCTCACCTAATAATGTTTTGTAATTTGTAATCTAATCGCATATACGAATAAAGAATATGCAGTATAGATTCTTCTAAACTTTGTTCTATTGTTTTAATTATTTTTGATTCACCTTATTTTTTATTTTTATTCGAGTGAATTCATTTTGAGAACTGATATCACAATGGGACAAGTGGGACGGGGAACAAATTTGACCAAAGTTTTGATCTCGTCTCTAGATTAGGATTTTTCAATTACAAATATTAAATATGTTAAATTGATTGGAAAGATATTAAACTCTAATAAAGATCTATCAAAATTTAATTAAAAATTACGTCATCTTTAAAAAAAATTTAGGTATCTTCTTCTAATGATTTGTTTCTATTGTAACATTTTCTGTTTTCCATACGTAATAGCCTTTTTGAGGATGTTTAGACACGGTCCAAAAATCATAACTTTCACCTATACGATCCCCTGCATTATTAAGTTGTATTTTTCCAGAAATTCCAGTATCAAAAGATTGTGCTGTTTCAAAAACAATGTCTTTAAAAGATTTCTTATTATTACTATTTTCATGGTCAACAAGATAGCTACTATTAGTACTATTTGTATCCAAACTTAAAGAAGAAATCCAGAAAGAATCGTAAGCTATTGCTGGATAGGTTATAGATTCTCCACCTTCGTGTAACTGTTCTTCTAGTACTTCAATTAACTCATGAATTTTGGAAGAGTTTGTATCTATAGCGTATAAAGGATTTGAAAAATTAGTTTTAATTGCAAATAGTGCAGAATCTATATTCTTTGTCATGTGATGATTTTGAGCAATACTATCGCTGCCATACCATCTTACGTTGGCAAGCGAATGATACATAGAAGATTGAATTAAGATAGGTGTTATTTCGTCATAAGATATTATAAAAACTCCTACAGATTTATCACCATATTTTTTTATTGCCTCATCTACAATACTGTTCAATCTTTCTAGATCTTTATTCCACATTATGAAGTTAATTCTATGGAGACTTGTAGCAAATTTCCCTGTATGTGGTTTATAGTTTATTCCCTCTTCCATTTTTCCACCTAATTTTTCAAAATGATCTTTGGTAGATTTGTAAAGTTCATTGCCATAAATATCACCTCTCCACATTGGTACTACTACTTTGATTCCATCATCAATCATTCGCTCTGCAATAACCTTTCCTTGATTGGTATCATCTGGTACCAATCGGAGAAGGTTATCTCCTGATATAGAAAGTAATGGAGAAGTACTAGAGTAACTGATAAGGATAATATCATTGGTATCTGCATATTCTTTCGCGGCTAAAACTGCAGTACTTGTAGCGGGCCCGACAATAATATTGGCTCCAACCGAATGTAATTGTTTTATTGCCTCAAGAGAATCCACTGGGCTTGATTTTGAATTTGCCATAACAAGATTGAACCTAGATGAAGAATTCATTTTTTCAAAATATTTGTTTACATCATACTCGGCTTTTTCCAGGGCCACTTTTACTGATTTTCCAATTGACGAAAAAGAACCAGTAATTGGTATAATGGCTCCCACTACAAATTCTTTATGGAAATTCTGCTGTCCATCAGCAACAACACTAGGAGAGGTTAGTAATGATTTGTCAGTGATATAGTTCTTCTTTATTAACAATGAGTTTTGTCCACCATTTTCAAATCCATTGCTAAGATAAACAGATGAAAACAAAATAAGAGACATAATAGTTATCGAAGTAAAAATGATTTTATTAGAGGGTTTTCTCTTTTTCATTCTAACAACAATTTTAAAGACAAGGTCTTTTGATTTCCATTTAATAGAATATCGTAAATACCACATAAGACCACCAGCAATTAGTAAATAATGGGCAGAGAGCAATAAAGTAGAAATCCAAAGTTGTTCTACGAATGTTGTGAGAACTATGATTGCAAACCAGCTATCTCCTACTACAATTGCTAAGAAACCTACCAACTCACATACCCATGGGACTAGATGATGTTTCTCCTTTTTAATACCAAGAAGAATTGTTATGGCAAGAATAGTTAATATTGAATTTAAAGTAGGATAAGCAATAGTGACAATAAAGAGCATCATACCCCTAAAGTTGGATGTTTGAGCTAGATCCAAAGTTAGATTCAAAATGTATGCTAAGAATAATCCAGTTAATACTATCATCAAATACATAATTCTTTTATCTATAATGTAGCTGAGTTTTTTTCTTATTATTATTAATCTGTAAATCAAAAAGACATATGCAGACAACAAGAAAAAATCTGCGAGAGACGGCACAGGAGATACAATATCCAATACTACTTCATAATATGCCCATATGATATTTGCAATAAACCAAAATACAAGTCCTATTGTTAAAAAGATATTTTCTTTATTCTCTTCAATACTCTCCCTATTTTTTAAAAAAATATATGATGCTAGTCCTGCAGCAACCAGAGAATTTATAATGAGGACCCAGTTAGAATATATTATTTTACTATCAGGATCTGCAAAAATTATAACTAAATTTCCTACAGCTATAGTAAAAATAACACATAGAAAAAAATACAGCGATATCAATTCTCTCTCTTTTTTATATAGAAGTTTACACAATCAGCTGTTATAAAATCCTTTTTTGATAGAAAAAGTATAATTTTTTTAAGAAAATAGTTAGTTGATGTTTTGTGCTCTGTTATAGACTATGTTAGGTAAATAGATTTAACTACAACTAAGTAGATCATTTTTTTGAATATAATATGTTACACTTGAAAGAAAGAATATATATTTTGTTAAATGTAAATAAAATTTGTGAACAAGCTTATGATTCTGACATTTTTGTTCTTTGAAGGTTCCATTCTTTAACAAATGTACCATTAGTAGTAAACTTTTGTACTTTATCATTTTAGCATCAAGAACATAAACATTTCCTGCACTATCAGCCGCTACATCTGTAGGTTTTAAAAGGGTTGCAAAGATTTGATTATCTATTCTAATTGATTTATCATGAGGATAAATATATTCTACCTGTGGATTTAAAAAATAAAAAATCAATAAAGTAATCAATAGTATGAATATTATTGATAAAGCAACGGAAGATATTTTTTTTGCTAGTTCTTCATTTATTTTAAATAACATCTATTGAATCAGTTACAATAAAAATTATATTAATATTGATTTCAGAATACTTTAAATAAGAAATTCAGATATTCTATTTACTTTTCTCTATATAATATAATTGATTATCATTGATAATATATTAAATTAGCAATAAAAAATCCAATGATGATCAATAATGGATAAGGTGCCATGACGTTATTGTTTCATATGTCATATAATAAGTTAAACGAACGATCAGATTTGCTATTCCAATTAAAGAACTAATATCATAATAGGGCCAGTGGAATGTGAAACAAATTAGACATAAATTTAGGTCAATAAATAACAATAATAACAATATCTAATTATTAAAGTCATCATCATTTAATAAAATTTGGTTCTTAGAATAATCTACATCAATTGCTATTATTACTGGGACAGATGTTGATTCTTTTGCTTTTTCTAAGATTTTAGGAAATTCTTCAGTGGATTTAACATGATATCCAATGGCTCCAAAACTTTGAGCAAGTGTAACAAAGTCAGGATTATTGAATCGAGTAAATACACTCCTTCCAAATTCATGAATTTGTTTTAGAGATATCATACCATAATCTGAGTCACACCAGATAATGACTATTATTGGTAATTGCAAACGAACCGCAGTCTCCAATTCTTGAACATTCATCAAAAAGCCACCGTCTCCACACATGACAACAACTTTTTGATTTGGCCTGACAAGTTGCGCTGCAATAGCACCTGGAAGTGCAAAACCCATAGAACAAAAACCATTAGTGATTAGACAAGTATTTGGAATATAAGTATTGTAGGTTTTTGCTATCCATAATTTATGAGCTCCAACATCTGATATAACAATATCATTTTCCTCTAAAGCATTTCTTACATCAATGACTAATTTCATAGGTTTTATCGGATAAGCAAAATCATCTTTGAATTTTTCAATCCTCCATATAATTTGTTTCTTAATTTCTCTCAATATGTCAGGTATTTCGAAATATGGCATGTCTATAGAATTTAGATTGTTATTGTTATTGATTTTTTTTCTCTCCTTTTTCTCTCCTTCTACTTCTTTTTCTTTAGTCAATTCAAGTAAAATTGCATCTATTGTATAACTGATATCTGCGGCAATCTCAATCTCTGGAGGATAGTATGTTTCCACTTCAGCTGGTGTAAAATCAATATGAATGATTTTCTTGTCTAAATTTCTATTCCAATTTTTTGGACTGTATTCTACTAGGTCATATCCTATCGCAATAACCAAGTCAGCTTCTCTTAATGCAATGAGAAGATGATCTGCATCTTTGATTCCAATTGTTTGTAAATGTCTTTCAGATTTATCTGATATTACACCTTTTGCCATGAATGTATTCATTGAAAATATGCCTGTTTTTTCTGCAAACTTTCTTATATTCGAGCTAGCGTTCCCTCTTATACAGCCGTTTCCTATCAAAATTACCGGAATTTTGGCACTCAATATCATTTTAACTGCTTTTTTTATCAAACCCTTGTTTGGTCTTGATCGTAATGTTCGTTGAGGTTTTTTTATTGGTTTAATATCGGATTTATCTTTGGCTATATTCTCTGGCAGTTCTAGATGTACAGCGCCAGCTTTTTCCTCAATTGAAATTTTAAAAGCTCTTCTTACTATCTCTGCAATAACATCCGCATCGTGGATTGACCATCTCCATTTTGTTATAGGCTTAAACATCGATATAACATCCATGTTTTGATGAGATTCTTTATGGCGTAGGTTAGAATTTGTTTGCCCTGTAATAGCCAGTATAGAAGATCGGTCCATATTTGCATTTGCCACACCTGTTATCAAGTTTGTTGCACCAGGACCCAATGTAGATAGACATACTCCAACTTTTTGTGTTAGTCTACCATAGACATCAGCCATAAAAGCCGCTCCTTGTTCATGCCTTACTAAGATAAACTTAATTTTTGAATTTAATAGCGAAAACATTAGATCATTATTTTCTTCCCCAGGTAAACCAAATATATATTCCACTCCTTCAGATTCTAAGCATCTTAGGAATAAATCGGATGCTTTCATCATTATTTAAATATAATATTGGATAACATAGTATTTCATTATTGGTTATTTCAATAAAATTTAGATTCATCTAGAATATCTTTTTCATTCTTCTATTAATATAGCCCGCTCTTTTTTTTATCTATTCAGATCTATGGTTTGGAATCAGTAGACTTTTACTCATTTATTATTTTCTTTCTTAACCTCTTTGATGTAAAATATGATATTTTTTTTATTTGAGTAAAAATAATCTAAACAAAGCATTTGCAGAACAAAAAGGTAAAGATTAATTTCCAGCTCCTATTATTATTATTATTATTGCTTCATGAATTCTATTAAAAAAGAAAAGATTAGAACCGAGTCCAATGGGTTAATCATTTGAGAACCAAAATTTATTACGTCTGTATACCATTTCTCGAATTTGGTTCTGAAATTTGTAGGATTTGTTGGGGTATTTTAAGGATCTATTCTAGTATTTGAATAATCCATTCAACTATATCTATAATAACATATTATTCATAAAATATAAATCACTTGACAATAACATCATATTTTTGTTATTACTATAGAGACATGACATTAATTACTTCATTCGTTTGTGATTCTCCATCGTTTATCGAATTTTTTATGACATTTACTGAGAAATCAGCATTTTCATAAAGATTGGAATCTTTTTCTTCTCTTGTTATATAATATGTTTCCTTAATTTCTGCACCGTGGTTTTCTGATATTCTTTTATATCTTTTACGAATTCTTTCAAATTTCTTTATATCTTCTTTGTTTTGTGAATTAAAATTATTTTCAAGCATATTATAAAGATCATTTATTAGCTTCAAATAGACTGTAAAAGCTTTTGACATTTTGATATTATGCAATGTTTTATCACTAAACAAAATGTCACGTGCTCTATGTTCTACCTCAAACAAATTTGCAGGTAAATTATCAATTTTTTTTGGATAATTTTCAACTAGAAAGATCCGTTTATTCTTTATTGGAGAAGCATCAATGACTTCTCTTAGAGGGGTATTACTAAGTAAACTACCATCCCATGCAAATATACCTTTTTCTATTTCTGCCCATTGAAAATAGTAATTAGGATAAGCAGTTGCAGCAAGTATATGTTTTGGAGTAATTTGTTGCTTAGAACTATCAAATGCTAATGGTTCTGCTGTCAAAACATTAACTGCAGTTATTATTAAACGGGCATTAGGATTACCATTAGGTTGGAGTTTGTTAAAATCAAGATATTTTTCTAATGTTTTTATTAGTGGAGAATGATCATATAAATATGTCCATTTATTAGGATT
>DAIPKY010000218.1:0-2679 GCA_036769505.1 Nitrososphaeraceae archaeon | reverse complement strand
ATAAATTAAAATACTTTGCAAAGAGAAATTTAACTGGATTTCTCATAGTGAAGAGAAAATCTAAAAAATAGCCATCAAAATGATGAAAAGTCTTGATTATTTTATCAGTATCTATTGATTTGGTCCACATTGAAACCATAGTAATATCTTTACTGAAATCGATAGGAGTAGCCATAAGTATTAATTTATCAATATTTTTTTGATTAATAGCAGTAGCACTGTAAATAAGAGAAAGAATTCCTCCCCAACAATATCCCAAAACTGATATTTTTATCGGTGGGTATGATGTGGATAATAATGATGATTTACTTTGGATAATTGCCTTTACTGCCTCATCTATATAATCAATAAAGTCTTTTAATGTCAACTCATTATCTTTTTTATCGAAGTAACCCCAATCTATAAGATAAACGTCAATGCCATTTTTTATTAAGGTACGTACAACACTCTTTGAAGGATTAAGATCTAGTATATGAAAACGATTAATTGGTGCATAAATAATTAGTAATGTATTGCTTCCAGATTTTGTTGGTTTTTGATTATTATTTATATAATGCAATAATTTTATACTATCTTTTTGAAAGATTATTTCATGATCAGATAGATTCAATTCTTTTGAATAAGATATTGACGGCGAATAAATATACTTCAGATATAAATCAATAAAATCATGATATATCAAGTAAGATGTTATGTATCCATCATAAATCTCATTAAATAAATCTAAACTACTATTGACATATTGATTAAATAGAAGTATAAAGTTGTCAGATCGCAATTTTTCATCAAATTCTCTATTTATATTTTCAAACCATGCCTTTAACAAAATTTTTCCATTTTCTTCTCTCTCCTTTCTTTCATCATTTTGTTTTTCTTCTTTAATAGCATTGAAGAAAGAATTAAAATAAATAGCATTATAGAAATAATTAATTTCATAATACTTGGAAAATGCATTTATAGATTTCTTCAACAATTCTGGATAAAAATACATAGATATAATTCTAAATTACATACATTTATAATTTGACCTCTATTATCTATTTTACCTCTTTTTCTCAATTTTTTCTGAATATCATTTAAAATCTAATTTGGAAGGTTTATACTCTTCCTATTATAAACGGTATAGTCATAGAATTAATTAGATACCATTGAAATTGGTAGTTCTTTGATTTTGATACTCATATTAAAATTAGAGAGCACCTGACAACGACAAATTATACCAAATTAATAGAACATTATATTTGGATCAGTTTTTATCCTTCTAGAAATGGGTTTAGTATACTTTCTCATATGAGCTCAATTTTTTTCTTGTATAACCGTTTGCTGATAATTCGTATTCATATGAGTTAATGATTGGTCTTTCCAGAGTGTTTTCCTGTCTATGTTATAGTTGCGTCCTATTTTATTACCTCCATCGCTTTTAATTTACTCCTACTCTATTACCATCTCCAATTTCCCTAACCTTTAATCATTCGATCTAATAAATAAAACATAGTATGTATCTTCTGTAAATCCTTTGATTCTATTTTTTGAACTTATTTTCTATTTATCTTTGATAAAGTCAATTTACTTGATATTGTTGACTGCCTGATATGGTATATGAATTCCTTGAAATTTCAGATTGACGATTTTTCCTCTTATCAAAATTTGGCTAATTTTATTGCGAGACCATTCGATTTGTTTTTATAATTTTTATTCGCTGGAATTTATTTTTATAAAATTTTTGAACTTATATTCTTCTCTTTTCCCATTATTTGTAATGTACAATATATCATTTTCAGTGGAAAATTTATCTAATCCTTTTATCTCCAATTCAGTTTCAAATTTTTTTAATACAGAGAAAATGACTTGATAGTCAATTTTACTCAGATCTTGAATGGTTGCTCCTTCGCCAATAGTAGTGCCCTCAGGAGAATAAATATTACCACCAACCATTCCAGGACCAAAGGATTTTCCAGGCGCTCCCAAATTTAGTAATACTCCCCCGGACATATATAGACCTGAATTATATCCTGCTCCAAATGTTATCAAGCTCCCTCCTCTAGCCTGACCCATTGCTCTTTCCATGCATCCCTTCCTGACAAGAATATCTACACCACAACTATCGTCAGTAGCCTGATTGTTCTGTCCTGCAAGTTCTGTAGCCAAACCATCAACTACAATTTTGCCACAATAACCTTTATCAGCCAATCCATTTTCAGCATGACCTTTTACCGTCCAAGTTCCATTAAAATTACAGCCAGCTGCAAAAAAATTTCCAACACTCCCTTCTACTATTAGATCTAGTTTTATAGGTTCTGTGAAACTGAGAATTCCGATTCTGTAAAGGGCTTTAGGATTTTTTATCTTAATTTTGGTTTCGCCTTCAATTATTTTTCTTTTTAGAATGGAATTTACTGCTCTTTCATATACTAATGGAGAACTGATAACATCTTTGAATTTTTCTAAGCTTGCCTTTTTTAGCCCTTTCGGAAGATTAACTCCATATTTTTTATCTAAAGTCAAGTTGAGTCGTTCAAATTGCTCCTCTGGATTTGAAGTATTAGAACCTATAGAATCAGCAATTGATCTTATATCATCTATATCGAGAATATACAATACATCTCCAATATTTAGAAGTTAGAGATATATCTTTTATTATATAAAAATAAATAGGATAAAAACCTAAATAAAACTATT
>DAIPKY010000217.1:0-2688 GCA_036769505.1 Nitrososphaeraceae archaeon | reverse complement strand
TAGGTTTTATTATGCAATTTGCAGGAATCTTAATGATTGTTCCTGCAATATTTGGAACATTATTAAATGAATTAGAATCTGCAGCATCAATTTATCTAGCAGTTATTTCAATGTCTTTGACTGGTTTTATTCTAAATACATTAGGAGAAAAAAGTACGTTAAACTTGAAGCAATCTTCGATTGTTGTAGTCTCGAGTTTTACACTATTAAGCCTTTATGGAAGTTTACCATATATGTATGTCAATCCCTTTGAGTTAAATTTTGATTATTTGTCTCTTTTTGTAAGTTCATTTCTTGAAAGTTCTTCCGGTTATACAACTACAGGTATTTCTACTATAGAAAGCCCTGAATCACTTCCAGAAAGCTTGGTATTTTATCGATCTTATACACAATGGGTAGGTGGATTAAGTTTTGTTTATTTGGTTATGGCTTTGTATTATCCTGAAACCAAATTGGCTACGATGAGAAATATGATAGGAGGCGGAATTCTTAAGTTTAGGCAATTATTGTCTACTATTAGTATCATATTTGTCTTTTATACCGTTATTTTCATTTTATTAATATTTTTTATGGGTAACATACACTTGATCGAAGCAGTAACTTTATCATTTACAACCCTTGTTACAGGAGGTTTTATTCCTCATTCTACAATTTTCGATTCAATTAATTCCTTTCAACTAATATTGATTATGGCAGGTATGATGATTGCTGCGTTACCATTTGGTTTTCATTATGGTATTTTTAGTAAAGAGGTAAAATCTAGAAGATTAAGTATGGAGATAATTGTCTATCTATTTTTTGTTTTACTTTTTGCAGTTTTATTTATAATAATAGAACCTTCCATTTCACCACATGATTGGCTTACTTCAGTATTTCATGTTGTAAGTGCTTCTACAACAACAGGATTTTCATTTATTAATCTATCGTCTTTATCAGTGGAAGGAAAACTTTTTCTTATTTTTGTCATGCTAGTAGGAGGAACAGCATTTTCAACTGCTGGCGGAATAAAAATAGCTAGATTATTATTAATTTTCCAAAAATTAAAAGGCAATACAATATTTTTATCTATGTCTGATGCGTTTACCCCCTTATCAATTTCCTCAACTGCAATTCAATTTCGTAAACATCGAAATGGCCAAAAATTCTCAATTAAGAAAAAAAATGAGTCAAAATCAAAAAATAATATAGTTTACCATGATAGTCAAAAACTATCATTATTATCTGATAAAGCATTTAGAGATGCAATTTTTGTAATTATATTATTTATTATACTTTCTGTTGTAAGTGCAACTACTATTTCTTACCTTGATAAAAGTAATTTTGTAGATGCATTATTTGAATCTTCATCTGCTCTTTCAAATACAGGTCTTTCAGTTGGTATAACTACTATGGAGTTGGATTTAGTATCCAAACTTATCTTATCAATTAATATGGTATTGGGTAGGTTTGAAATAATAGCACTACTATATATTTTCATTTCTAGATTAAGGAGATAGACTGTAAAAAGCATCTGTGTGTTTATTGTTTTTTCTGTCATAGAACGGTATTTCAATGGGTTTATTAAGTTAATTACCTATGATAATCAGGTAATTCAAAATTATCTCTATTTATATTGTATTGTCTATTAAATAATTAAATCATATAAACTTCCTTACGACTGGTATAAATAAAAATACAAAAGAAAAAAGTCCCGTATTTGGATAATGTCGATTTACATATATTTCTATATCAAGAAAATCCGATATTTTTCCATATTTGATAAAACCCTTTATAATATTATTAGTAATTGGAAAATTACTTGCTACTTTTAATATATAAGCTCATCTATTTAAGTTTGTTTTTGTTTCTATGAAATTAGTAATAAATAGTGCATGTTTGCAGGTTTTTAACTGTTTGTTCTTCTACTACTGTACCATATTTAATTAAAGTATATACTAAATGTTTTATAATTAATATCTGGTATCATGAATAGTTTTTATAATTATTTTTTATCATTATTTTTCTTCTTTTATTTGAAATGGACATTTGAATATTCTTGTTAGACAATTTTTCTATTGCGTGCATTGTTAGATTATAAAATTTAGATATACATTCTAATCAATTCTCATCAATAGTTATAAATCTTATTTTGCAAGTTAACTATTCTCTTCTATTCTATTAAAGGTCAAAATTGCTTCCGATAGTTGGCTTTGTAATAGAAAGAAAATTCAATATGAGAAATCTATATTAATATAACTATAAGCTCAAACGTTTTAATTAATCTGTACGTTCAATCTTAAATCCTATCTTTACTTCTGCTTGAAATTCCTTAACTTGATTATCTAGTATTCTAAATGTAACCCTTCCCAACTCTGCCCATTCTATATTATTTATTGTTTTTGAGGCTTCAGTAATAGCCTCTTTTACTGCATCATCAATGTTATTAGGAGATGTTCCTATGATGTGGATATATTTATAAACCATATTGCTAGACAGTTTTCATTACTTAAAACTTTTCTTAATCTTATTAGTTTACTAAATAGATAAGAAGTTAATTATCAAATATTGGTGGAATGTCCTTGTTAATAATTTTAGACATAAATTTTTTGAAGAGATTATCTTGATCATCTGGAACGTCTGAATCCTTGGAGTCAAAACTCTTATAGTTATTATTATTATTATTATTATTATCTTGATCATCTGGAACGT
>DAIPKY010000216.1:0-2690 GCA_036769505.1 Nitrososphaeraceae archaeon | reverse complement strand
GAATTTGTTGATTTTTCTTGAGAATCGGTTGGTTCATTATCTGAGGAGGAGTAATAGTCTTTTTCATTGAATTCAAATATTTGGGCATAAATGGTATTATATACGACATTTGTTGAAATGAAACATAAAATTATCAAACTAAATGATATTAATGATAAGTTTAAAATGTTGTTATTCATAAATCTTTATTATTACGTACCTGTTATTAACATTATATAATAAAATTATAATTAATTATTCTAGTATAATATTATAATTATTAATAGATAATCTTTTATGTAAAACTATTATTAAAAAGATATCTAAGTAGTATTATAAATGGAACAAAATGACGGTATAATTTAACCATGAATAGCATTAGGACTTGTAATGAAGGTTGTAATCAAAAAATTTATAACATAGGTGGTATAGATTTTGATCATTTTATTTGGTATATGGATTACACAATCTATTAATCAGATTCATCTTTTAACAGTCGAATTCATCTTCGTATTCAATTAGACAGTCAGGAGTTGGATAGCCATGATTTCAGTGTTCAATACCTAACAGAAATTAATATTACTAATTTTTAATTAAATGTTTTATCTAAAAGTAGAGGATTTCCTATAATCTTTATCTTTAACTATTTGTCTTTGTATAATATATGGCATCTTTCAAATGTAAAATATGCAATATGAACTTTGAAGATAAGAGACGTTTGGAAAATCATAAAAAAGTACATGGAAGAACATCAAAAGTGTCTGAATATGGTGATCCTGAATTTAATAAAGACCGTCTAAGAGGATAAGATAGAAGAAAAAGACGAAATAATACCAAAGGTTTATTGTATTGTACAACTCTTGCTAGATTAATATCACTTCTGCAATTAAATTATCTCGTCGGGTTGCGAGGCATTTTTGCCTCTATTTTTCTAAGAAGGATTCATATTATATAAGATACTGCTCGCTTTAAACAACAATCTGGATTGCCATCCCTGGAATATGTGTAGATTAATCAAAACTATTGAAGATAAATGATATTATAGTAGCAACTACAATATAGTTTTCAATACAATAAATAAAAGCAAACAAAAGATTATATAAAATTTAATTTTTCTCTTTTTCTTTCTAAATTATTTTATCATAAGGGGAATGATGTATTCAAATTTTAGTGAGATAATATTTGGTTCCGGCACCCACACCAAAATTGAATTTAGATATTTATGCAAGATTCAAGGATTCATAGAATACCAAATTCTAATTATCCTACTGATGGAAATGTAAAAAGTAGTTTGGTAACAATTGTTGAAATCTTGATAATTTTTACCTCAAAAGTTAAATTAATTAGATCTAATTTTTTATATTAAACTTCACTATACCCTCGCATATAATGAAAATTTTTATTTCAACTTTGATTATAATAATACTAGTTGTTGGGCTTTCTATGAATCCAACAATAACAACAACTATAATACCTGTTCATTCTCAAGGAGATTCAGTATATATAGTACCCCGAGCAGCCGATCCAAATAATGACCAATCATTTGTTCCTAAGTTTATCAGCATACCAATTCAAAGCATAGTTACTTGGACAAACGATGATTCAATACAACACACTGTGACTTCTGATGAAGAAGGACTATTTGACTCAGGTCCACTATCTCCAGGTGACACAATTGATAATGCATTTGACACACCAGGAGAATTTGGTTATCATTGTTCAATACATCCCTGGATGACAGGGAGGGTTATGGTTGGCTAATAATAATAATATAATTATTTTATTATTAAATAGAAAAGTTAAACCATATGAGAGTAAAACAGGCATATTCGAAGAATTGATTATAAGTTCAATAGAATCTTGTATTACAACAACAATGTAATATGAAAAACACAATCAAAATGGGAGGTCTGACATTTTATTTACTATAAACAGTAGATAGCGTCAGACCGTCGAGTTTAATTCTATCATAAGTAGGCGTAACGGTAAAAGAATATGTCTATTCCCATTAGGTACAGGCTCCAAAATTGTCATAGTAAAAATCCTTTTTTCCATTATTTGTGATCTAGATAAGTATCATGAAGGAAAGATTAGCTATTAAAAAATAGTCTCCCATAAGGCAAAATGTATTTAAAGCACGTCATTTTAACAAGGTTGTTTGAAAAGGGTAGAGGTTTTATCATTATGTCTGTCTGTCTTTTTGATTATCGCCTTTACAACAGGAGGTCTATTTCTGACTCGTTCCGATACATTTGTACAAGCACTGTCTCCTCAGCAGAGTATCAATGGACAAATTACTGTGCCTTTGGACGTAGCAGATTCGATTTTTAATGAAAATACAACCACATTCCTGGGATCAAAGAATATATCATCAACTCCTTACCGAATGACAGAGACACATTACTCTGACCAAGGATTCCTAAAAGGTGTAGGAAATGTTACTAACAATCAGACTTACATAGATACTTACTTATCTGATAAATTAGTCCAGAGCACAGGTAATGGAACATTCGAGACTCCAGATGGACAAAGTATTGCTTGGATATCTTCTGCTATAGGAAAACCGGTTGATGATCGTTGGATTTTCTATGGAATAAGACTATTCAATAATACGCAAAGCGAATCATTGTCTTTACTAAATAATAGCATCGGTTTATCTAAGAATGTTCTTGGCAACGAGACAGATTACATCTGGATTCTGAAATAGTCAT
>DAIPKY010000215.1:0-2695 GCA_036769505.1 Nitrososphaeraceae archaeon | reverse complement strand
GTGATGAATGCCATACCTTCTTTACCTCGTCGTAAGTCAAAACGGACATCATTGAGATAAGTAGTAGGTAAAGCTACATCTTGAGGGAAAAGAATCTTTTTGATAATCTGATCGTTGGTCAAATCTACACAGACCATCTTAGGTCCGCCATATTCCGTCGGTTGGAAAAGAGGGCTACCGGTATCGAGAATCCATAGACGATCTAAAGGATCGACAACTACTGATTGTACTGATACGAGCGCCTTAGAAGGGTCATGTTGATCTGTTCGATTAAAAGACTCATCAGGATAGGCAACCGTCTTGCCATTCTTGATCTCAGCAACCGTAAATTGTACATCATCACCCCACTTTGGAAAGTTGACGAAAATACGGCCCTGTTGTGAAACAGTCACGCCAGTTGGCATAGCTCCATTAAAGTATGCTACAGGTTCTAACACGCCGAGAGGTTCCTCTGCTGGCAATCGTCGACTTGAAATCTTATTTTGTGATATATCTTTTTGATGATTGATTGACATAATTATTTGTACCTCTTTTATGTGATTGGCTCTATAGAATTCAGTTTTGCAAATGTGTTATTATATGCTAAGCGTGAAATCAAACAAGGCTGAAAAACAAAGTATATTGAATCTAGTAATAGAAGTATTGTTATAGTATTTACTATTTTTTTGTAATAGTAAATATTATTCTTGATCATTGTGTTACTATATATAGGTAATATATTATATAATCGTTATTTTTTGATATTATTTTAGAATCTTATACTGATTTATATTTTCAGTCTTTGTCCAAAAGCTGAACTGGTAATATTATTGAAAAAAAAAATTCTATAACATAATTGGAATATTGAATTATAATTATTCTTTTTTCTTTTTTGTTTTCCCAGTCATACTAGCATTACACACCGCGTATGGATTGACTTTCTTCCCTGATTTTTTTTTAACTTTTTCAACACAGCTATCAAATTTTTTTGTATCTACTCCTTTCTTCACACCTCGTGGCATATTATATATATGTCAATATATTTAATTAAGATTGTAGAAAAATATTTTATAAAATTATTTCAAAGAAAGGGAAAATAATTGAACAATTCTATATGATTATTCTGATCTTTATATATTTAGATTACATTGTAACAATTCGGAAAAATCATTTATATCAATGTATGGTTAGCAATTTTCTGCTATTATTGGAATCCAATAATAGATCCAACTATAACAGTAAGGAGAATAAAATCCAAAGAACATAAAAATAAAATATAACGATTTCTTATTATTTATTGATGTCAGATATACCTGCAGATCAAACAAAATGCACAGAATGTGGAAAATCATTTGATACTAATGAGGGGTTAAAACAACATTATGAATTAGAACATAAATGGGAAAATAATAAAATTTAAAAAATTTTTTATCTCATATTTATAATTATAGTTTGTTAAGAATTTCTTAAATAAAAAATAGCATCCCTATCTTTTTTACTAAACCATAAAATTGCTCGTTATTGATAAATCATAGTTTAAAGTTAAAAATATTTCAGAGAATGGCACCATAATCTACGGGTAGCTTCTAGTTTGTATATTTATTGCGAAAGAAGACAATCTTATGAATAAAATAAAAAATGTAACTTTTAGTCTTGTAAGCGTACATATGGAGCAACTGGTTTAGCTATTATATAGCTACAAGACAAATAGTAAAAGTCAGGATTGCAAAAAATTTTTATAACAGATATTGGAAAATTTAGTACTCTTTTTATCGAGGACACTTTTATAATGTTGAAATATACATATAATATTATTGCAATTAAATAATCATTGTCTAGGAAAAGAGGCAGAATTATTCATGCAGCTACCAAATGGTAGAATAAAATGTACAGCTTGTGCACGATATTGTGAGATACCAGAAGGCAAAGATGGCCTTTGTGGTATTAGAGGCGTAGCTAATGGAAGGCTGCAATTATATGCATATGGTAGAATAATTGCAGGACATATTGATCCCATAGAAAAGAAACCAGTTACACATTATATGCCTGGAAGTAGTATATATTCAATTGCTACTACTGGATGCAATTGGCTATGTAAATATTGTCAAAATTATGATATCTCTCAAAGAAGAAAAATAGAGGGAACAGAAATGACTCCTAAACAGGTCGTTAATACTGCCATAAATTATGGAGCAAAAGGTATTGCATATACATATAATGAACCTTCAATCTTTATTGAATTTGCAAAAGACTGCGGCATTGAAGCTCGTAAAAAAGGCTTATTCAATATATTTGTCTCAAATGGATATGATACACCCCAATCTATTGATATGATGAGCAAATTTCTTGATTGCATTACAGTAGATTTTAAAGGAAGCGGTGAAGAGAAATTTGTTCGACAATATATTGGAATTCCAAATTCTAAACCTGTTTTTGAATCACTTAAACGAATAAAAGAAAAAACAAATATTCATATTGAAATAACGGACCTTATCGTTCCACAAGTAGGAGATAACCTAGAAGCAGCTAGAAACCTATGTAAATTTATATATAATGAATTGGGTCCAGACACTCCAATACATTTTCTAAGATTTCATCCAGATTATAAAATGATGGAATTTGAATCTACTCCTATTGAAATATTAGAAAAACACTATGTAATTGCAAAAGAAGAAGGTTTAAGATTTGCCTATTTAGGCAATGTTCCTGGCCATTT
>DAIPKY010000066.1:0-8268 GCA_036769505.1 Nitrososphaeraceae archaeon | reverse complement strand
TTGCATATTTTTTTTGTATTTATTATAATAATAGGCAATCAAATATATAAATCTTTTACGCCTTTTTATAAGATTTACATAAAATAAATCTTATTGATTTCTTAATTTAATAACATGATTAACTAAAAATAATAACATGCATATTATACTACTCAAATTTCTTAGTTTCTTTTCAAATCAAAAGATAATTGTTTAATAAATAGAAATTTGTATATAATAAGCAATTCAAATAAGTGAGTGATAATATATGGAAGCCAGCTATAACTAATCAGTATTAATAGTTAATATAATTATACGTTTTCACTAATAATGTCTCTAAGTGTTTTAGTCAGAGTTTCTCGATCCCAAGAATCATTGTAACGCATTCCATTAATATAAAAAGTTGGCGTACCATTTACACCACTTCTTATTCCACTAAGAAAATCTTCACGTACCCGCGATGCAAAAGTATGGTTATAGAAATCATCTTGAAATCTAGACGTATCTAATTCCAATATATTAGCATATTCTACTAAATTCTCATCTTCTAGGGCTTCTTGATTTTCATATAATATATCGTGCATTTCCCAAAACTTATTCTGAGCACCTGCACATTCAGCCGCCTCAGCAGCGTGTTGAGCATGGGGATGTATTTGAGTCAATGGAAAATTGCGGAATGCAAAACACACCTTGTTTTCAAGTTGTTGAATGGCCTTGGCTACTATAAGATTAGCTTGTCTACAATAGGGACATTCATAATCTCCATATTCAAGTAAAGTTATAGGTGCCTTTTGTGCTCCCAGTGTATGATCTCGATTACTGTTGATAGGTAAAGTCAGTTCGGATTCCATCATTATGTACGTGTTGTACCTCCTTTTTGTTCTGTCGAGTGAGGAAGTGATTCTAAAGCCTTCAATATTCCATCAGCGCCTGGATTAACCCCTATTGGTGAAACATAGCTATACCTAATTATGCCATCTTTGTCAACTAAGAATAAAGCTCTTTCTGTGATCCCATCCTTTTTGCGATAAACACCATATTGTTGTGCTACATTTCCTTTAGGTTCAAAATCGGAAAGCAACGGAAAGCGTAAGTTTTTGTGTTTCGAAAAAGCAAGATGACACCAAACACCATCAACAGAGATTCCAATAACCTCTGCATTGAAGCGTTGAAATTCAGGCAATATTTCATTATATAAAGAGACTTCGTCTCCACAGACAGGAGAAAAGTCGGCTGGATAAAATACAATAATTACTGGATTTCCCCTAAATTGATCCAAAGATACAGATTGATCTGAAGTAGTACGTAAAGTAAAGTTTGGTGCACTAGTACCAGGTTGTAGTGGATTGGATGTTTGTTTTTGTTGTTCTGCTTGAGTAGACATATTGTTAAATAGCACTCATATCATATATGTATTTAAGAAAATTAGAATAATATTTATCCTTATTCAACGTTAATTTGTCTACCTTTTGGTTTTTGTTGTTCTTTCTTTTTGAAGGTTATTTCTAAAATTCCATTGTTATAATTTGATCTTGCACTATCTACATCTATATCTTCTGGTACTTCTATTGCTTTATGCATTAAATTCTCTAAATATGTCGTCAAAGTTCTAACCACTTCCAAACCCTCTTCCTTAACGTCCTTTACGTTCTCCAGTACTGCTACCGCCAAACAACTGTTTAAAGAAGTTGTATGGATCTATATCACTAGGAAAACTTATAATATTATAGTGAATTACTTTTTATAAAGTTATATAAAATGTTCCGTTTTAAGTAATTATAATCTTTAATAATAAATAATGCTTTGAAAGTTAAACTTTTTAACTATAATACAATTGATTTTAATTTAATTGATAAGTTATCTATTATTTTAATACAATTACATTAATATTCATTTTTGTATAGCTAATTAAAAAATTCCTATAATAGTATAAAATATGACCTTATTAATTCATCTAATAGTTATTGACAAGATTATTTAATACCAATAGGTTAGAAAATATTCACAATTATAAATGAGTAGATGGTTTAGCATTTCACTATGTTATATATTTATTTTTCAATTTTAGTTTCATTTATTTTTATCATAGTTATAATTTTTTTATTAGTGTTTGGTTTGTTTTCATTATCTTGTCTTTAGGGATACATATATTGGCATAAGAAAGAACAAAAATTAAAGTTCTTATACTAAAGATTTATTAGAAATATTTATTTTTTATTAAAAACTTAAAAATTCTATTGTAAAAGATATAATAAACATAATTTAACTACAACTATTATATATAATATTTTATAGGTTAATTCATGTCAAAACCTACTATGGATATAATGAATCAAAAATTCATTTTGGAACTAAATGCTGCTCTTGCTATGGAAAATGCAGGAGTAGAGAGATTGCAGACACGAATTGAAGAAACTAGTTTGCCAGAAGCAAAGCAACAGTTAGAACATCATCTTGAAGAAAGTCAACAACATCAACAACTATTGCAACAGTTAATTGCTAACCTAAATGGAAAATCTACCTCGGAAAAATTAGGATTACCATTGCCATCTTACCCACAAGATATGAAGGCAATGATGGATAAAACTATGACCAAACAGGAATATGAATTAAAAAGATCTGAGGAAGATATGATTATAGAGAATGCAGAAGTATGTTGTTATCTTATGATGATACAAAAATGCCAAATGGCTGGTGGTGTTTTTCTCGATGCAATAGGGCCATTATCAAAAATTATGAACGATGAACAGCAACAAGCTGATTGGATTAAGACTCATTCACCTGGCATGCTTGCTCAGTTATGGCCAAAGATACAATCAGCTGTTGCTACTAGTACTCCTCCTTTCTCCCTATAAAAAAGTAAGAGGCCAATATCAGAATGAAAGCATTAGTATATCATGGACCGTGGAATGTCCAAATAGATGAAAAACCTCAACCTACTATACAACATCCAGAAGATGCAATATTGCGCATTACATCAACGGCTATTTGTGGTTCTGATCTTCATCTTTATCATGGTACAGTACCAGGGATGCAACCAGGGCAAACTTTGGGACACGAATTCATGGGAATAATAGAAGAGATAGGTCCAGAAGTGCATGAAGTACAAGTAGGTGACAGGGTAGTAGTTCCTTTTAATGTTAATTGTGGTCATTGTTGGTTTTGTAAAAATAACATGTGGTCTCAGTGTGATAGGGCTAATCCCAAAACAAAAGATATAGGAGCGGCTTATGGTTATACCCAACTATTAGGAGGATATGATGGAGGACAAGCCGAATATGTACGTGTACCATTTGCGAATGCGGGAGCCTCACTAAAGGTACCTGAAGCTATTAAAACTGATGAACAAGTGCTATTTCTTAGCGATATACTTCCAACTGGTTACTTTGCAGCTGATATTGCAAATGTGCAGCCAGGAGATGATGTTGCAGTATTTGGCGCAGGTCCTGTTGGATATTTTGCAGTTATGAGTTCCTTCTTAAGAGGAGCTGCACGAGTCTTCTCAATTGATCATTGGCCTATGCGTTTAAACAAGACAAAAGATTTAGGAGCTGAGATCATTAATTTTGATGATGAGGATCCAGTTGATGTAATAAAAAAAGAAACTAATGGAAAAGGAGCCATTTGTATAGACGCTGTTGGATTTGAAGCTGTTGGACATATGGCAGGGAATATTAGTGATGGTAACGGTGGACTAATTAATAGTAACAGCGTAAAAGGTAGTAGCTATAACAATAGCAGCAACCAAAGTACAAATCATGATCATGCTAATATAACTAACCCCGAATATAACCCAGTTAATCCATTGCAAGTAATTACTTGGATGGCACAAGTTGCAAAAAAATATTCGACTATATCAATACCTGGAGTATATGGATCAGGCTATGATCAATTTCCACTAGGACTATTGTTTAACCGTAACATTCAGATTAACATGGGACAATGTCCTGTCAAAAAATATAATGAGCGATTGCTTCATCTTATTGAAACAGGACGAATAGACCCAACTAAGGTTATAAGCCATAGAATGAAACTTGATGATGCACCTAAAGGATATGGGGGCTTTGATAAGAAAAAAGATATAATGAAGATTGTCCTAAAGCCATAGAAATACAGATTAGCATTTGTGAATAATTCCCACCCCCCTCCCCCTTATATTATTTAATAGTATATATTTAATGATTTTAGCAGAGAGCAAAGGTATTATAGAATTTATATGATTTTTAAAATGGAGTAGTTTCATCTTACCACCTTCTATATTTTATATTGTGTAGAAAAGAATAGTCAAATAAGATGAATTCCAAAAGAAAGTATGAATAAGGAAACAAATACAATGGCTAATGTATATGAATTTCATAATGTAGTTATTATTGTATTTATATGATTATTAAAGGCTCAAAAGTTATATAGATAGGAAATGCTGCAAGTATTATTCTGACTCTTATTTTAATCACCCCAAAATTGGACAAGCATTTGTATATCGTAAACATACAAACCAATATTACAATAAGATTTAGAACATTAACAATCCTATTCATAATATGTTTAATGATTAACAAAGGGATTTTTCAACAGGAAGTTACCAGGTTTGCTGTAATATTGTAGTGCTTGTTGGAAATGATAGCTAATTTATAAAAATATGGTGATTTGAATTTATGTAATGCTGCTGATTTGCTTTATGTGTCTGTATTAATTATTGCCGATTAGCTGAACTACAATCTTTCTTTTCCTACTTCTTGTATCCATTTCTACAAAAACAATCTGTTGCCATGTTCCAAGAGAAGTTTGACCATTAATAAAGGGTATAGTTAAGCTTGGACCGATCAATGATGCCCTTATGTGTGCATGACCGTTGCCGTCATGCCATGTATTATCATGTTCATATTTAATTCCCTTTGGTGCAATTCTTTCTAGCATTGTGGGAAAATCTTTTTGAAGTCCTTGTTCGTATTCTATTGTAGTAATTGCAGCGGTAGAACCAACTACAAAAAGTGTTACTATCCCATTTTTCAATTGACTTTCTAGTAATACCCTCTTCACATTATTTGTAATATCAATAATATCATTTTCACCTTTAGAATTCAATAAAATAAATTTATTTATAATTTTAGTACTAGACATTGTTGTTGATATGTAAATAGTGTTATTTAATTAATTAATTAAAAAATATTAGAATATTAAAAAGGTTGAATTCTATATACATCAGGAATTGTCTAGATATTTAATTTGACAAAAACAACTTTGACTCTATAATTTATTAATAGGAATATATCATAATTCGCAGTAATAAAAGTATGGTAGATCTTTCAATTGCTTTACAGCTAAGAAAAATTTCTCTTACTTCTATTCTATTATGTTATTTTTTATAATATTTATAATGGGATTAGATGTTAATAAAGAGAATAGAAATTGTCTTTTCTATAATCAGAAAAATACGTCATAAATAATGCATAGACAGAAAGTCAATGAAACTAAAAATTCATTAATAATATTACAAGTACAATAAAAAGATCCCAACTAGAGAATCGAATGAAAATGATACAATAACTAGGAATGAAGCAATAAAATTATGACTCTAACTAGGGAAATACCAGTAAAAAGAATTAATTGATAACTGATGCACACCCTTGAGCTCTAAGAACTATTGATAAATGTAGATATATTTAAAAAGTTAAAAATACTAATATACTATATAGGAATATACCCAAATATACCCATCACTTTATTTAGTCAATGTTAAAGCATTATGCTGACAATTTTAAATTTATACGTTCCAAAATAGGTTTTAAAATAGGAACATTAGTTTTAATTCAAATTATTTTTATTATTAGTAGTTTTATCATTCTTACTTATTACCAATCACAATCAACCTACTTGGGAAATTCAATAAATATTGCTGGAAAGAATCGTTTTCTTACATCTAATCTTATGTTCAGTATAACGGAATATTTTATGGACGACAACAATAGCGATTCTTCTAAAATTATTAATGCAATAGATCAATTGGAATCAAATATCTTAATATTAAAACAAGGCGGACAGATATCAGACATAAATCTTAAACCATTGCCATTAGAATTTTCGAATGATTGGTACAATATTTATCAAAAATGGAGTTTATTAAAAACAATCTTAACAAACACTATAATTAAAGAAAACCAAATAATCAATTCAGCAGTATTAGTTACAACAACAGCAACAACAACTACTTCATCTACACCAGAGAAACAAATAGACACATTTATTAAAACAATACAGACAGGAGCATTACCTTTAGTGAATTCATCAAACGTACTAGTTACAAAATTAGGGGAATATTCAAAAAATAATTCTCAATATTCGATATTTTTGCATGAACTCTTTGCTCTATTAAATATTGGAGTTATTACTGCTTTTGTTATTTACTTGAGTAAAAAAATATTAAAACCAATATTTGCTCTCACTAATGCAACTTCTGCATTAACTAAAGGAAATCTTGATATATATGTTAAAACCACAGGCAATGATGAACTTTCCCGTTTAAGTCAGTCATTCAATTTAATGGTAAACTCTATAAAAAACTTTATCACAAAACAAAATGATTTAACAAAGAAACTTGAAAAAGCAAATGAAGAATTACGTCATAAATATTTAATAAAGGAGGAATTCATAAATGTGGCCTCACATGAACTTCGAACTCCTATACAATCAATACTCGGTCTTTCTGAATTATTGCAGTTCAGAACGCTAAAAAATATTACTAATATCCAAGACATAAATATTCAGAAATATGAAGAAATTGTAGATGTTATTATTAGAAATTGTAGAAGAATTTTGCAACTAACTAATGATATTTTGGATGTTGCAAAAATTGAAAGGGGATCTCTAATTTTAAATACAGAAAAATTCGATCTCCGAGAACTGATAGTAGAGATCTTGAGAGAATATGAACATACAATAAAAAATAGAAATAATGTGAAATTTTTCTTTGAATCTCCTGATAGTAACGACAATACAATAGAGATAGAGGCAGATAAAGGTAGGCTATCTCAAGTTCTTCATAACTTGTTAAGTAATGCCATAAAGTTTACGAAAGAAGGACAAATTACTGTTATTGTTAAAAGAAATGAAAATGAGATTATTGTTAGTATAAAGGATACTGGACCAGGTATAGATCAGGAGATCTTTCCAAAACTTTTTTCAAAATTCACTACGTATTCTCTTGGGAGTAGTGGTACAGGGTTAGGATTATTTATTTCCAAGAGTATAATCGAAAAACATGGTGGGAAAATATGGGGAACTAATGATACAATTAATGGCGAAACTAGAGGGTCAACGTTCTCATTTAGTCTTCCTATCTAGTAATTGTTTATTTATTTCCAATAATGTAACTTTTCGGCGCCGAAAAATTTAGATATATTAAAATTTTATATAAACTTCATAGATCAATATTTAATGTCTAATATTCTTATGGATTACAAATAATAATTTGTTAAACTACTGCTAATGCACAAAATATATTCTTGAATTTCAGGAGGAGTAACTAATATTGATTATACAGTAATTACAAGCCTATCGTATTGAAAGCTCTAAAAATTACAATCCATTTAAAATTTAAAGTAAAATCTGTCTAAGCAGGTTTTATCTATAGTCACACTCTAACTGCTAAATTTGCATGTTTAATTATAGAAAAAAAGATCCATTACGTTAATTGAAAAAGGAGAGATACAACTTGATTGAGCTATTTTTCTAAAGCAATTCATAAATCAGAGATATAAAATGTTAGTGAAGGATAGTAAAAGTAAATGGTTTAATTACTTGGCTATTCAATGTTTTTTAGCGAGGATCCGACTATTGGACTTCTATACTATATAACAAAATGTTAGTTCTAGTCACTCGACCTTCTGCTACTGCTTTATATTGTGTCCCTGTTCCACTACTTGTTTGAACAGATGTTCACCTCCGGGTTCAGGTATAGTTGGTAATATCCTATTCATACATTGAGAGATAAATATTGTTTAAGTATAAGCGTTGTTTAACCAAAAAATATTCAAGTTAGTATAATTGAGAATTACAATATATCGATTATTAACAAGTATAATTGATATTTTTAATATCAAAATACCTACAGCAAATTGAAAATTTGAAACATCTAAATAGTGCCTAACGGATATATCACTTTTACTAACCTTTATAAATTATATTTCACAGAAATTATCATGACAAAAGTCAATTATGAAATAGACATAAATGCTCCATTAGAACAAGTATATGAATATTATACCAATCCAGATAACATAAAGGAAGCAT
>DAIPKY010000214.1:0-2749 GCA_036769505.1 Nitrososphaeraceae archaeon | reverse complement strand
GAATCTCTTTTGGAATCATTAGACTTGTTAGACATATTTTCAGCCATTGCCAATATATAATATATAATAATATAAAAACAATTTTTAGAAAATCACAATAACCCATTTATAATTGCAATTCTAATTTTGAAAAATTATTTTGGTAATGTATCATCATAAAATGGAATCATAGAATTATATAGTTATTTTTTATGAAGTAAATTGCAATCTTACGATATTCTTCCTATTTTATATATGGGGAGTAATCATCAATCAATACACTCTTATTCGTGAATTATTAACTAACTCAATCTAACCTTTAAGCTGAGTATCGATTTATGTTAACAAACTCAAATTTGTTAAATTTTATTGGTCTTTATGACTTTGATATGAAAGCAGGATGTGGGGAGAGTGGAACATGGAATCTGTTTTTCGGGTTTATAACTCTAGGATCAACTAGAGGAAATAATTTTACCATAAATGGAAATAAAGTATTTAGAATATATAGATGAAAATCGTAAATACAATATAATAAAAGAACTATGAAAAATATTTTATGTGATAGTTGAAAGATTCTAAAAGAGGAAAATATAATATAATTTTATGCTATCTTTCTTTTTTTCTTTTTTTCTTGGGAGCATCTGCTTGACCAAGATAATCGGTTAAAGACTTTATCATGGTACCCATCTTATAAACTTGGGGTATAACATCTACATGAACGTCGTTCTCTTCTATGGCTTTCATTGTAGAAGGTCCCACTGCAACCACTATTACCTCTTTGTTAAGGTGATATTGCAATGGTTTTTTCAGGTGGTAAGATTCAGCTATCTTGAAGAGGTCACGGGCTGAGGGTGGACTAGTAAATGTTATTGCATCTATACGTCCCTTGCCGATATCTTCTAGGAGCTTGACTACCTTTCGTTCATCAGGAGGTATAGATTTGAAGCCCATCATTTCAAGAATGCTAGCTCCACTCTCCTTAAGCTCAAATGAGTATTTGTAGGTGGAGGATTCAAAGACTTCGGCCCCGACTGCATTAAGCTCATTCTTTAGGAGAGGAGAATATGACCCATGCCAAAGCACAGCAATTTTTCTATTCGCCATACTAAAACTCTTGAGCAGTTTAGCTATTCCTTCAGCTGTATTCTCCTCGGGTATAATGTCAGTCTTGATTCCATGGTTTGCCAAGGCAACCTTGGGCTTGAAACTTCTAGCAACAACGGTTGTCCCCTGCAAAGCATTTGTAAATTTCTTTTCTAGTCCTAGGTTTTTGGCCGTAGACATAAGTGAATATACACCTGGACCAGTCATAAAGACCACATAGTCAATTCTCTCTTCTAGTATCTTGTTTATGAAGAACCCTGCTTCCTTAGATACGTCCTGTCTTGCCTCTATGCCGACTGTTGGAGCAAGATAAGGTCTACCACCGAAGCTGGTTATCAAATGAGCTAGTTCTGATGCTCTACGACTTCCTGTTATAGCAACTGTCAAACCTGCAAGTGACATAATCCATCACCTTTTGTAGTAGACTCCATTGACAAGAAGGTTTTTCTTTTAGTTTTAGTAATAGCTATTTCTATAGTGGTAAGAACAGTCTTGATACCTTTTATTTTACAAATAACGTTTAAAGAAACAACAGCAATAAGAGTAACAAATTCTTCTTATTCATATATATATATTTCGTATAAACAGTGAGACCTGTTAAGGTAAAAGATGTTTTGTTGTCACACTCATTACTTTTATCTGTAAAATGTCAATTATCTTCTTCTGCTTCTTCTATTATCAGGTTTCTCATTGTGTAGTTCTATATCGAGTCAGGTACTATTTTTTCTAATTACTTCTCTATCTATTTCGAATTATTAGATGGTTGGTTTATTTTCACTCCCATACTTTATAGATAATATTACCCTCATTATCTATACCGTGGCTTCATGAACACCTACTAAGTTATTCAAAAATGATTTAAAGGTCTATTTCTTTTAATATAGTAAAAGTAACTCCTGCAAATTTTGATATTTAAATCAAGTGCCTGAAAGAATCACTCATAGAAAAATTAGATAGAAATTAATAAATGAATGGTGATGTATTATTATTGTAATGTCCTCAGAAACCACTAAAGCCAATAAATGCGAAGACTGTGGTCAATCATTTGACTCTGAAAATGAACTTCATCAGCATATGAATCAAGAACATGTAGGAAATGCTTGAAAACCTTCTTTTATTTTTATTTTTGATTTTATTCTCAAATACTATGATCACTAGTGGAATACAATAAAATTATTAGGATAGGAGGGTAAGTTTCTAATTGTCAATATTTTATCAAATTCTTCTTCATATGACATATCATGAATATGACCAATTACTATAATCTTATGGCTTCATCATCTAACATTTTGAGATTGAACGGATTAAATAAGTACAATAGCAAAGACAATAATAAATAATTAGCTTGTTAATTTTAGTTTTACAATTAAAGCCATAGCAGAAACTTATACATAGCTTTAATATCATTCTGTCAAAGAGTTATATCAATTAGATAATTACTATATCATATTAGAACAAGTACAATTTCCAATATTATTATTATAAGCTTAATAAATAAAAACAATATTACAATATGTATCTAATAATTGGACTAGTTTAATAATTTTTATTCTAATATTTTACAATGAAATTCAAGATATTAAATATTTTTAACAATAACAATACTTCAGTTTATTAGTACTAGAATAATACCAATAGCGGTACATAAAGAAGAATTGATAAAGGT
>DAIPKY010000213.1:0-2752 GCA_036769505.1 Nitrososphaeraceae archaeon | reverse complement strand
AGATGTTACATATTTTTAATCTGATTGTGACGACATTGAATATCACATTAACCCTTTTTAAAAATTGTCATAATTTAGATCAACCTAAATCTTGTTATAAGTGATTTATATTTTGAAGTTCATACATTCGTTATGAGTGAAAATGAAAAAACTGGTTTAAATAATTCTACGTACAATATATTGTCTACTTTAGGAAGAGATGCTGATTTCCTATACGATACAATTGATAAATATATTCGTGATGCAGAAAGTGCTAATAAATCTGATTTGGTAGAACTATGGAAAACAATAAAGAATGACCGTCATAAACATATAGATATGTTAAAAGAGGCTTTAGAAAAGGAAATTCATCAATAAATTCTTTTTCAAAAACAATATCTAAATATACGATTATGAAAACCTAAACCTAAATGGAATTATGGATATAGGAGTTCCAATATTATAGTGTATTTAGCTTTTTGGTAACTAATATTCTACAATGTGATTATTCATATACTGGCGAATACCCTTACATACTTTTTCCTAAAATCTTTCTTCCTTTGTTATCTACTTTCTTTGAGTGAATCTTTTTTTCAATTCTATTATCTGGTTTGGTTCCAGACTTAATTTTATTATTTATAGATTCATTTTTTTTTGTATTATTTAGAATGTTATCGTTGCTAACAAAAGTATAATCTCCCTTATTAGAATTATTTTTTATTATCCTAATTTCATTCTTTTTTTTCTTATCCATTTCTTTAACCTATTTTATATATGTACAAGTTATCAATTAATGTTATTGCAAAATAAATGATGAATGAATTAATGAATTGCTAATTAATTTTGAATTGTGTATTTCGCATATTAGTATAACAAATTGGAATCAAAAAATATTAGATAATATCTATATCGAAATTCTTTATTGTATATTTCGTATGCCTTCTCTAGTTATTCTATACATTCTATGGTCTACACCAGCAGGCTTGGGGCTGCTGTCTTCCATTATAAAACCGAATGATTGTAATTCATTTAGGTTTTTCTCGATTTCTTCAGATTGACGATTAGCTTGTGCAATTATTTCAGTATCTTTAAAACATGAATTTGTTTCATTATGAGTTAAATCGCTGATAATAGTTAAAATCCTTCTTAATTTATCGCTCATCAACATACCATATCTGGATTAACAACATATAAAGTAAATAAGGCTAAAAATCACTTAAGATTACTTAGTTATAAATACATTCTAATGGGAAAAGTAGACTATAATTACAGATATAATAATCAAAATATTGACCTTTATTTTCTTTTATCATTTTATCATTCCTAGTCTATTGTAATTTCATTTTAAATATTTCACAGTTGGAAAGGCAAGGAGCAGATTTAGATTATTCACTATGGACAGAAGACACTGTTTTTTTCTATTTATATCGTTTGGTACATATTGATTTTACAGTACTATCAGAACGGATTCTGTGATTTTACACAGGCTTTACAAATCAATAAAATAAAAAGTAACGAATCAAGTTTATGTAATATGTTATTAGAAATATTCATAATGTGGGGATGTGTCGACTTGAAAGATTGTTTTAGTGCAGGAGATTTATCCAATATTGCTTCTACTTATATAGGTATTATAATAGGAGCATTAATCGGGGGCTTTATCAGTTGGTTGATATACAATAGACAAGAGAAAACTGCAGTTATACAAAAGGAAATACAAGGCCACATATTAAACTTAGAAGAAAAGCATGAAATTAGTCTGGAAAAGCACGAAAATATTTTAGAAAAGATACAAATAGTTGAGCAAAATCATGAAGAAATGTTAAACAAGATTTTGACATTAGATAAGAAAATAAATTCATTGTTAGAAAGTAAATAATAATAATTTTGAAGAGAATTAATTTTATTTCTTTCTAGTTAAAGGTCTATAAGATGGGTAGCAATAACTGAACAAGATGGTATTATTCTAAATGAACAAAATAGAGAAGAAGGATTTAAATCACTTCTTACTAAAGACGAGAATCAGGAATCTGCAATAAATACAATAATTAGACAAAAAACAAGGACTAAATTTGAGCCAAAAATAGGAAAATTAAGTTATGCACTTGGAAGATATCAAAAATTGAGCAGGATGTTTGATTCCAATCAGTGAAAATTATTACTTGATTTTAGCTAAAGATAAGAAAAGATGAATAGCTAAACTTATGTCAAACACTACTTAATTTATTATTACTATCACATATAGTTAACTCGAGAAAACTATGGGCCCGTCGGGAGTAATACCGATAGCGGTTCTAAAAGGGGGAGTCCAATCTAGCGATAGTATAACCTGTATTTAGCTTTTATTGTTAGAAACGTATTTTTTAAAATCAAAATCTATTTAAGGATATAATATCTACTATCAAAAAAAAAAGAATTGTTACGGCGAATTGTCAAAGCAATATGCATAAACTATAAGATTTCCACGACCAGTAGGACTATCGAATAAACTTGCTTCCCATCCTGCTCCTGACGGAGAAATTATTGGTTGACTTTTATCAATAAATAAAAATTGAGTAAAAGTAGTGTAATCATAATTATATCCGCCGTCTATCACGAAATCCCCAAGCTGACAAAGGGCTTGTACATTGATGGGGGTATTGATATTGACAAAGCCACTAGAATTAGTAACTAAATAAACATTTGTGCCAGGAATAAGTTGAGTAATTCCTGGTGGGCCTTGTGTTCCATTAACTCCATCGGTTCCGTTAAATCCTCTTTCACCTTGAATTCC
>DAIPKY010000065.1:0-8326 GCA_036769505.1 Nitrososphaeraceae archaeon | reverse complement strand
AAATACTGGAAAGATAATAATAATATGAACTATAAGAAGATAAATGGCATAAGAAGATAAATGGCATAAGAAAAGAATTATAACAATAATAATAAACAAAATAAAATAGAACAATAAGTAACTCCTGTAAAGTTTAGAAAAGAAAAAATATTATACAAGACATATTATTTTTTACATCAAATTTATAATATTTTATGAGATTAGAAGTTACATTTCTATATCATTTAAGATAAGATATAATTTCTGCTTAATACTAAAATAGGGTATTGTCCTTATCCTATTAGAATCAGAGAGAAAGAGGATAGATAATAGTTATGCCTAAAGCAAAAATTCTGATAATAGATGATGATAGAGATATTACTCATTTATTTAAAATATATTTAGAATATGATGATTTTTATGTAGAAACTTATACTAACCCAATAGATGCATTGTATTACTTTAAAGAAAATGTATATGATTTGATTATTCTTGATTTGAAAATGCCACAGATAAATGGTATTGACATATTTCATGCATTAAAGAACAGAGATGATAAAGCAATTATTTGCTTGAGTACAGCAGACCTCTCATATTTGGAACAATTTAAAGAAAAAATTCCTAATATAGAGAAATATATAATTTATAAACCGATATTATTGAGAAATCTGAAAGATAAAGTTAATGAACTGGTTTCTGAAAAAAATAGTATATATCAATAGTTTACAGATACACTTCTGACAATAACAATTGGCATAGTCTGGACCACTATATTTTAGTATAATATCTATAGTCCAGTCTATTACTACTATTATCATTGTTCAGGCTATGGCAATTAAATAAATAAATAAAGAATTGTCTCAAATTATTAAATATTATAACTAATACAGATAATACACCTATATCACTCAATCTGTTTGGAAAAAGAAGTAAGAAATCTATAAACCAAACATGGACCATAGCCTCGTTTTCTGATTTGCTTCTTCATAAATGGCTATGGCCTTTTATTATATATATTATATCAACTATAATAAAATAATCAAAGTAATTAATTTGCTTCCTCAAATGATTAAATAGTATGTATCATGAAGATTATTACAGTTCAAAGAAGAAAAGAAATAGCCTTCTATTGTTAGGAGGTATGTTCCTACTTAGATGGCTATGGCTTTTTTTATAAAAGTAACTAATCACATTTTCATCAAAACTATTAATAATATAAGATCACTGAATAAATACGAATTTATATTTAACAATTTACAAGATTCGTTAGCATAGTCTTCGCCTCTCTTTGGAGAGAATAGGCTATGGCTTTAGTTCAATAATCCATCGTTCTAGTGTTGCAACATTATATATTCGAAACCCCATGTAGAAATCTTCATAGTTTCCACCGAACCCAAGATTAAATTATTGCTAATAGTAACAAAATAATATTATAGAGAAATGAGGTACAACCTTTAAGAAAGAAGAGAAAAATAAATAACCATTTGTTTGATGCATATTGATAGATAAAATAGGACTAGATAAAGATCAAGAAATAGCTGGTTCAATTAATCTTCTTATTCAGTCTTATAAACTCGTAACCACTCAAGGTTTGAATAATGATAAGGTGTATTTGAGAAAGAACCGTTACGCTAAATAAATAATAAAAATATAATTATACGTTTTCTTCTAGCTTTTTATCTTCTATTTTATCTACACCTTTTTCTTTTTTACCAAATAGTTTACTGAATATATTACAAAACATGTTATTATATAGACAGAAAGAATATTTAAGTTTAATGTAGAAGATTGTACATTCGCAAGAATAGTTTTGCAAAATTATGATAAATAAATAAATAAATAAAATTTATGTATTTTTTACTGGCTTATTTCAAGTTTAGTAGGTAGTATTTTTTTGATACATTAAATCGATAAATCAAGTAAATATATTATAATTATACAAAATTAATGGAAAACGAGGAAATTGAAAATTAACAAGAGGAGAATAAGAAAATATGAGCAGGAATACTTTACCATTTGATCTAAATCTAGATAAGTTAGTTTTGTTGTTAAAAAGATTAACACAAGGTATGCTCTAAGTAAATGATGCTCATGAACTAAAAGATTTATTACAAAAAGAGATCAAACACGCAAGAAAAAACAAAGATGACCTTTATGAAAAACAACTATCTGAATTAATCGCAATAATAGATTCTTATATTGAAGATGAAATTAATCTTAGAACATATCCAGTAATTAAGACAACAACTCTCCAATATGATATTCAATAACATAATCAAATATTCGAATTCGTAACTCTACCATTATGATAACCATTGTTCTATGTCCTGTTCTGATGGGAATTACCCTCATCGGTTTTTCCGTTGCATCTGGAAGCCTTATGATGCCGTTCATTATCCTTGCCGTTTGGGCCTGGGTGATTGTGGAAATCGGGAACGATATCTGGCTAGGATCAGGATCTGAGTTCTAGTTGAAATAAAAGTGGTCAAAAATAAAATAACTAAATAAGATATGAGAAAAGTAATTCTTGCCATGCAGATGTCATTGGATGGTTTTATTGAAGGTCCGAATGGAGAGATGGACTGGCTTGTTGGCAGGGAAGAAGACTGGAAAGAAATGTTCAAAGATCTTGAATCTGTCGATACTCACTTGCTTGGGCGCAAGATGTATCACGGCTATGCAGCTTACTGGAGGTCGGTTTTGACAAATGTATCGAGTCCAAAAGATGATTTGAGATATGCAAAGCTCGCTGACAAATCGCAGCATATCGTGTTCAGTAAAACCTTAACAACGGTCCATTGGAAGAACACCAGAATAGCCGTCGATCCGCTGGCTGAGATAAATCAGCTGAAGAAACAACCCGGGAAAGATATGGTGATATGGGGCGGTTCAGAACTGGCCGCAACGTTCATTAACCTAGGGCTTGTGAACCGATATAGAATTACGCTGAATCCAACGATCCTTGGCGGAGGAAAGCCAATGTTCAACAACATTTCACAACGTCGAAAGCTGAAACTGCTCGAATCAAGGCCCATGAAATCCGGAGCAACGATACTTTGGTATGAAGACACTAAATAGAAATCAGATATGAACAAGATTTGTCTAGAACACTTAAATACGTAGATAACAAAAAAATTTACTATATTCTCTAAGACTTTTCTTTGTATTTGATTTAAAATGGTTGTGTCTTGAACTCATATCACTAGCATTATGGAAACCATCGAATCAGTAAATTAGTTACTATAGAGAGTAACAAAACAAATTTATAGAAAAATTAAAGTTCATTTAATATTCAAATCAATATTTGGTATCAATTTTCAAAGTTAGAATTATTTCTCAGGTAACTTTTTAATCATCATTATATAATTACAATAACTTTGGATTACGTCAGAATAAAATTTATGTGCAAAATCTATTGATTTAAGGAATGTGTCCAAATTTTTATCCATAATATCATTTATTATTCTTGTAGTATTAGTTGGATTATCCATTAGATTTCGGTTTATTTCGCTATATGTGTTAGAATATTCTTCCATAGTCTTTGGATTATTAAAATTATCATCAATTATTTCATCTAATTGTTTAGAATATATCGAATAATATGTATTGATGATATTTTTATGTTCTTCCATGAAATTGTACTTTATTTCTTTCATAGTCTTCTTGATTGTTTGTTGATAATTAATCAAATCATCTAACTTCTTACTTTTGCTAATTAAACTATAAGAATGGTGCAAAGAATATTGATCTTCTATATCAATTGATGCATCATGAGAATTGCTAATTTTATTCATTATATCTTGTAACGAATTTTCCTTAAAAACATAGCTGGGATGAGGACATACTACAGTAATATCTTTGTTATTTCTTTTCCACTCTAAATTAACGTCTTGCCACCATTTTTCTAAATCTATACATTCTTTAAAATTTCTAGTCTCATATAAGATACAAGCTACATCGCCAACGATTAGTATTTTATCTTTTTTTCCTTCAGAAAGACGCTTATACAATATATATTCCAATTCTGATTTCAACATTTCAAATATTGTTAAATCTCCTTTTAGTGCAGATTCATAATAAGGTTTAGAACTGATAAATTTTAGATTCTCATTCTTGATATTTTCTTCATAATTTATTATTCTGGAAGATAAACTATCTATCAGCGAAATACTTTTAGAATTAGCTATATCTATAGATGCATATATACATAAAAAGCCATTTTTTAATCCTCCATTAATAATATCTATGATAAAATTATTACGCTTATTCCTATCTTCATATAATAACATGATATGTTCATTCGATAAAAGATTAGTACTATTATTATTATCAAAATCTCGCATTACACGTTCTATTATATCTAATATCTATTAGTATATATAAAACCTATTAATAGTATTATCAGCTAAACTATATTTTCAAATATATATTCTAAGAGTATATAATTCTCTAGTTATTCCAATACAATTAATAAAAATCTAATTGTATTGAAATTTCTATACGATACCACCGAACCCGAGATTAGGGTATTAATAATAGTAGTAAAATAATGTTAGAGAGAAATTAATTAACATAAACGTTTATCCAGTCTTCAGTTCCTTTTCTAATAAAAATTAGCAACTGGAAATCACAATAAACATTTACGAATCAAATTCACTAATCAAATTTCGTAATACTCTGTTAGTAAGTCTTCATAAGCACTCCAAATATATTTCAAAATCTAAAACGTTATATGTACAAATCTGTACGAGTATTTACCTTTGGATTTTTGGTAAGTTCATTGGTAATGTTATCAGTGATGCCAATCCTCAACAACAATAGTTTTTTAAACACAGCAGTGGCTCAAGAATAAGATAACTATTACGGTGATGATAGTTATTATAGCAAATACCCAACAGATGACAAAAAATATGAATGCAGAACAGGTCCGTTTGAAGGGTTTTTTAAGTTCTGTTGAGTTTTGTAAAGCATATTAAATTTGATGATAAAGATGATAATAGAAAGATGTTAGAGATAACAATAGAACAGGAACACAAGGTCCACAAGGAATTCAAGGTCCACCAGGAGCCAATGGAACACAAGGTCCTCCAACTATTGTTAACGCAGAATTATGTCCAGCAGGGACTGACTTAGAGATGTATATGTATTAAATGGAACTAATGCTGAATCTTGTGACCTAAGTCCTACCATATGTGAAGAATGTTTCGAGCAAATTTTAACTCACGCTCAGATTTCTGCTTATCTAACAACAATAGGGCCTTCAGCAACCTTAGAACAATTCTGTGAAGATTTAGAGTCTGGGGGGTTTGGTCTTAGTGAAGCAGCATTTAGATCAGCCTTAGCAAGTGTAGATGTAGAATTTGCGGATATTGATGCTCTAATAGCCTGTTTAGAGAATGTGGGAGTTGAGTTTGGACCCTAGTTAAGTCACAAAATAATGTAAACGCATATTGTTTTGAAAATCCATTATAACTACAATCCACCATTTTTTATTTTTAACATTTAAGCAATCAAGCACATTATTATCATGAATTCCAATGGATGGTAAACACTCATTTTTATATCAAGGTTAGAGTTTGAGCAGTTTAATAAATTATAAATTCTTAATGAGGAGATTTAGTAGGATATAAAGAAATCAGTTTTTTTATAGGTCAATCAACTTTTTTGCCGCAATAAACCAGATGTGAAATAAAGAGCCATAATAAACAAATTACAAAGAAACAGATTCAATATTGTTGTTGTTGGAGCAGCAACAAAAAAATTAGCAGAGAAAAACCTGGTCATTATTCTAAGGAAATCACAATGATATAGAATATATATATTAGTAAACACAACAACAATAACTATTAAAATCTATAATTCTCAATTATATGTATGCTTTACCAAAACTTGTAACTGAGTATATTCAAACGAACCCATAGCTTTAGCGTTATGTGTCCCACCGCATAGATGTAAACCTGTTCTGGATGCTAGCCAATCTATTATGTTAGCAAAGAAAAATAAGTAACTAATAGATGACATATAATCTATTAGGTTAATGGTAAAAACTAACTTTTATTCTTTAATTATTATTATAGTATAACAGTTAGCGGAAATAGATTTTCCCTTCCTGCTGTTGATTGCTGCAAATGACAAACATTGCTCAGGATTGAGTCCTCAACTTTTCCATCAATGACATCATATCTACCAGATTCCAACGCTCTATACATTTTGTATCACGAAAGGAAAATATTGTCATACCATTGACTCTGAATTGTTTATCGGTTGGCTGAAGATCCATAAATTCACCTTTGTGTGTGCCACTTAGGTTATATCTGCATGCAACCTTATTTCCTTCGATAATGATATCATCAAACATAATTTTTATATCAGGAAATGCGTTCCACAAGAGATTAATGAACTGTTTAAAACCTACCTTGTTGGTTGGAAGATTTGGAGGGAAACCATGAATTATCAAGGAATCATCATAAAAATCAAAATAAGATGATTCTCTATTCTTAGGATTGTTAAACGTGTCTGCCAATTGTCGGACAACTTCTCTTAATGGTTTGACTGATGACATTATTGGAATGTGTATGGCTATTTAATAAGTTTTTCCCACGCCTGCATGCATTCTAAAATGACTAAAGGATTATTACGGATAAGTTAAAAGGAGAAACCTATGATTTATAAAGAATAGGTTTTACCACAATGGCTAGGCTGCTGTTGTTATTTGCGGATAGAAAAAATGAGTTCAATCCATCATGAATCCCATTGAACCCAAGCTTAAGTTGTTATTAATAGTAACAGAATAATAAGTATTATAGAAAAATGAATTTCAATCAGCATTCTAATAACTTCCAGTATAATTTTATGCAGTATTAAAATATGACAAAAGAGGTATAAGTGAAAATTTTACAATTTTAGATAGCAATGTTTGTGGAAATGTAACATTTAACAATCTAAAACAGGATGCAGAAAAAGCACTGGATATTCTTATACAACAACCTGAAGTTGATGCTAATAGGATAACAATATTAGGACATAGTGAAGGTACAATAATAACACCTTGGGTTGCAATTGATAATCCAGGTAAAGTAAAGAATATAGTACTTATAGGAGCAATAGCACAAAATTTCAAGAAAATAGGGGAGTTTCAAGTAACTATACCAATTCTATATGCTAAAGAGGTACTAGATCATCATAATAGATTATTGTCACTACAGGAAGCAAATGAGAATCCTGTTTTTAGTACTATGATTGGAAATCTTACCTTACTTCTGGCACAAAATATTACTAATACTGCTAATGTGACTAGTACTACTAACACATTTATGCCTATACAACAACAACTTAATCCTGAATATAATACAAACAAAGATGTATACATAAGCATTGATAATGAACTTAAACCTAAATTATTAGAGTTTTTTGAATCTCAATTAGTTATAACACCAGGTAAGAAGTGTACTATCACTGGATATGTTTTGTCGTATTTGGGTAAAATCATACTATGATGTGCAGCAGTCTACGGTAGATATAATTGGCAAAGGTTCTTCAAGTATTTTAATACTTCAAGGTGAGAATGATATACAAACTCCAATACAGCAAGCATTTCTTTTACAGCAAAAATTAACAGATGTCGGACATTTTGATCACATATCGATAACATATCCAAATCGTGGTCATTCATTCTATTCTTCATCCCAATGGCAGACCGGCATAGGTTCAATACAGCAGTATGTCTTGAAAGATCTTTATGCATTGCTTGAATCTCATAATGGGTTCACACCTCTTATGACTACTTCTAGCTCATCTTTCTATACATCAAACACTACTAAACTAAATCATTAAAAGATAAATCCTCAATTTTTATTTTTCTTAAATTAAGAATAACTTAAGTTCTCAATAATAAAAGCTAAATAAAAGTTAGATGAACCGTATTGTTAAAATGTAAATCTCTAACTAACTAACACAAATAAAAATTCAATAATTTAAATTATTGATTATAACAAATTATTGTTGCATTACAAAAGAAAATTAATTAATAGTTAACTTTATAATATTTTTAGAAATGGATTTACCAAGAATAATTAGCAACTGAAAATTACAATAAACATTAACTAATCAAATTTAGTAATACTATGTTAGCACATGTAGCTACTAATTTCAATTATATTTTAACTGTTTAAAAATTACAATGCACAAATCAAGACTACCTCTTAGTTTATTCTTAATGATGGGTACATTGATAATGTTAGTACCTTTTACAAGCATAAATTTTCCAAATGTAAAAACACAAGAATATGATACTGATAGTTATGATTATGATTATGATGATTATGACAGTTATAGCACATATCCAACA
>DAIPKY010000212.1:0-2764 GCA_036769505.1 Nitrososphaeraceae archaeon | reverse complement strand
ATGGATACCACTAGTGGAGGTGATGCAGGTTTTGAGGGGTTTGATGGAGGAGGTTTTGGTGATTTTTAATACTCTGATTAAATCAAAAACAAATTATAGATATTTTAAATTGGGTCAAAAATAATGTTATCTCAAACTTGACGATAGTTTTACACTACTAATTTTAGTCATATTACAATATATTATTTTAATTATTAAATAATATTTATTTTACATTAATGAAATTAGAATGAGTATTTAGAAAATGCGAATATTCACTTTTGGATAAAGTTAGTTAGTTTAGGAGAACAAACAGGTTATTTAATTTATTCAATTTTCTAAAAATCGTCCCAATGACAAATGGATCATATCAAATAATGATATTTGCCTACATACTAGTTAGTAATATTGTGCTTGACAATTCTATGAAAGACATATTGTAAACCGGAGAAACATTGTTAATTGTGAGAATTACAATTCGAAAAAAACTAACGATGATATAGATATTATTCTAGTTTAATGTAGTGGTTAAATGTTGTAATATAAGTAAATATTCGACAATGTAAAAAAATTTTACGGATCTCTAATTAATTAATTCTAGAGATAAAAAGATTACAAATTCATTATACAAAGGCAAAATATGGATTAATGAATACTATCTGTTTTTATGCATTTTTTGTTTAGAGATAACAAATTCTAATATATTTCATATAGAAAATAAAATTATATATTTCAATTCTAATTCAGATTTATTTATTTATTTATTATATTTATGGTTAATAATTGGTTATCTATTTGTAGTCAAAATATTAGTAATCCAATTAAATCATCTATACCATTCAAGTACTTTTAAAAAGTATTATTAAATATGATGATTATATTAATACAAAAGTATATTAATTATAATAAAATGGTTAAGAGTAGATGCTCTCTTCAAGATTCTTTAACCTCTTTGTTTATACTAGCATTATTGATTATTATAATTTGTATTTGCAGACCTAAATCCAGGACAAATACAAGTACTCCCATCAGAATTAACATATCTACAGCCTGAATGAGTGTCACTATAGTCATTGCTTGCTGAAACCTGTTTATCATTTAAGAAATGAATGGAGTAAATATGAGAACAATAAAAACATACATCATTTGGAGTATTTTTATATGAAAGATTACTCATTTTAATTCATAAGAGTTTAATGAAGATAGTAAAAAAAGATTGTTATTCTAATATCTGGGAAAAAGGAAAAGATAAAAAAATTAACGATGGTCAAGAAAAGATTTAACAATGATATATATCTTTATGATTTCTGTAATTTTTTATATGATGAATTATATATTCTCTAAAAAGATAAATTACAAAGACTATTGAATATGGCAAGACTCTGGAGATTATAAAGTGCTTGAAAAACAACCATATCCAAAAACTTTCAAATTTGTCTTCTAAGAAATATCATAAATTTAAGAATTTAATAATTTCATTATGCCTTGCATAAAGGATAATAAACACTGTTAACGTTAGATTATACCTAATCTTAAAGTAGTAGGTTATCTATTATATATGTAAATATGAAAAAAATGGAATATATTCTCTTTTATTTTATAAATAATGAGGTAAAGATAAGATGAATTCGTTAAAACCAGAGTCAGCACATAATGCAAAATCACTTTCAATATTGATGGTTTCGACAGAATACCCTCCTATGAATGGAGGTGTTGGCCGTTATACGTCTAATCTCACTCGTGAATTAAATAAGCTTGGCCTCCAAGTTCAAGTCCTTTCCAATGAAAATGGACATGGCGATTTTTTTGGACTATCACCAAAGAATACAAAGAATTATTCTATATTATTAAAAATAGTTAATGAAGTAAAACCAGATATTGTACACATACAATTTGAACATGGCTTATATGGCCTCAAATTAGATAGAGTAAATCCTAAAAAGACAAACACTAATATAGATTTATTTTACGATTTATGTAAAACACCAATAGTAACTACATTTCATACTGCATTTAATTTTAAACAATGGATGAATATTGTAGCTACTAAAAATAAAAATGAAAAATGGAAAGTAAAAAGCTATGGAGAAAAACTTCTTAAATATTGGACACATTTTTTAAACTTTAAATCTTTTAACAATTTAAATAAAGATAAAATTAACAAAAGTAAAAGAGGAATAGTTTTTTCACGATATATGAAAGACAAAATAGGTGGAGGGGATATAATTTATCATGGTTCTGAACCAATAATACGTTATGATGCTACTCTTAAAGGAAAAGCCCGAACCAAATTTTCTCTTTCACAGAAAAAAAGAATAATTTTGGCATTAGGATTTAGAACTAATACTAAAGGATGGGACATATTAGACAAAATGGTTATTCCATCGAATTGGACAATAGTAATGAATTCTTCAAAAAATTATTATAATACAGAAAATTACATTCCAAAGATATCTGCTAATCACGAAAAAGAAATAATTGATTTACATAAAGGATTTTTAAATGATAGGGATCTTTCGCTTCTATTTTACGCCGCCGACGCTGTAATTTTACCATATAAAGTGAGCTCAGGATCAGGTGTTATGTTTGATGGATTGGCACATGGCTTACCATTCATAGCTGCGGATCTCGAATTCTTTAAGGAATTTTCTGCAATGGGATTAGGTATAACTGTAAAAAGAAACCCTAAAGAATTTTCCAAAGCTCTGGTAACTCTAAATAATAACTATGATTATTATGTGAAGAATGTGATTCTATTTAAAGAAAAGCTAAAATGGTATAATAT
>DAIPKY010000064.1:0-8375 GCA_036769505.1 Nitrososphaeraceae archaeon | reverse complement strand
ATGTTATAGGTGGTCAAGGAGACCCAATAATCTTGTTGCATGGATTTCCACAATCTTGGTATGAATGGAGACATATCATGCCAGCTTTGGCCACACATTATACTGTTGCGGTACCTGATTTACGCGGATTTGGTGATTCTTCAAAACCTGTAACTGGTTATGATGGTAAGACTACTGCGGAAGATATTTATCAATTGGTATCTCAATTAGGTTTTAATCAACCAATTTTTCTAATAGCACATGATGTAGGCGCACAGACAGCTTATTCATATGCATCAGCTCATCCTAACAATGTATCTAAATTAGTAATCATGGATTTCCCATATCCCGGTTTTCTCCCTCCCGAGTTTGGTGAGAATGGACCCTGGTGGTTTGCTTTTCATCAGACACCTAATTTACCAGAACTTTTAGTAGAAGGCAAAGAACGAGAATATTTATCGTATTTCATCAAAGGGTTAGCTTATAATCCATCTGCAATTACAGAAAAAGATATAGATATATTTGCAAATCACTTTTCAGCTCCTGGTACAGCACATGGAGCATTTGAACATTTTAGAGCTTTTTCAGCGGATGCCGAACAAAATAAAGAATCAGCCAAAAATAAGATAACAATGCCTGTATTAGCATTAGGTGGTGATATTTATCCAGCTTTAGGTGGCGATATACCTGGCAACTTTGCATTAAGCTCGTTACAATCATTAGCTACAAATGTAACTGGAGTCATAGTTCCACTTTCAGGACACTGGATACCTGAGGAGCGTCCAGACTTTGTAATAGACCAGCTATTCAAATTCTTTGGAAATAATAATAAGGATATTAAATAAAAGTACCTGATAAACTGATTCATATTCTTTGACATTCAGGTTCACTTACAAAATTAGTAAGATGATGGGGAGTGGAACCGTCTATGTAGTAAGGTTCTACTACATCGTATTTAGATTTTATTAGTTTGGCACTTATTTTTAAAAGAAATTAATGGAAAGTTATTTTATAAAAATTAATATTCTATATTTTAGTTCTATCAAAAATTTAAATTAATTAGTTCTTTTTGATTGTATTACTTTGTTGTAATAATTCTCCCATTTCGTTATGCACTTTTAGTAAATTTAATCCTTTTTGTGTAGTCTTGAATTCGTGAGTACCAACAAGATATTCTATTAGATTGTTTTCAATCAAAACAGAAAGATATTCCTTTAATTGGGTATAACTAACAAAAGATATGTACATAATTTTTTCCTACCTGCTCCTCCAGTAGCTGCTTTTAGTATATTACTCACTATTTCTGTTCTGTTTCGGTATTTCATATAAAATACATAGCTGATTTACTTATTTTAATCTATTGTCCAAAAAAATATTATTGCAAAAATAAATTAAGATTTAATACATAAAAATCAATAACTAACTTAATTTAAGATACATATTCCCAAACGTGGGATTTATCTATTACTATGAATTGATAATAATTACCTTTGAAGAAAATGATTCTAAAAATAGGATTTATAATTACTTTAAATTGAGAAATATATTTAAATATTATAAATAAATAGACATATTACAAAAGGAAATTTCGTTTCAATATTTTATACTCTGTACAAATTAAAGAATCGTAATTTTGCGCCGCCAAAAATTTAAGAAAAAAATAATAGGTATCAATAGATAACATAGTTAAAAATACATTACCTTTTATTAATTTCCTTTTTCCTTGGTATTTAAAATGGCTTCTATTATATTAAACAAATTTGAAAAAGAAAAGAAAATATCTAATCTGAGTATTTTATGATTTCGTTTTATCGCACTTTACCCAGTCCTCTTCTCAGACAACTCGCCAGATGGTAATACATCACGGGAATGATTATTAAATCCTATTGCTATTGTTATATTGCATTTTAATTAACACTTAAAATACAAAATCTATTAATCGGGGTTCACATTTCTACCATTCGGTTTCATCTACATAATCAATAAGATGATCGGGAGTTGAATGAACACGATATCAAGGTTCAATAACACATAGAAATTAATATTACTAATTTGTAATAGATGTTTTATCTAAAAGTAGAAGAATTTCCTATCATCTTTATCTTTAACTATTTGTCTTTGTATAATAAATGGCATCTTTCAAATGTAAAATATGCAATATGAACTTTGAAGATAAGAGACGTTTGGAAAATCATAAAAAAGTACATGGAAGAAAATCAAAAGTGTCTGAATATGGTAATCCTGAATTTAATATAGATCGTCTAAGGGGTTAAAGATAGAAGAAAAAGACGAATAATATCTAAAGTTATTGTATTGTATAATTCTTGCTAGATTAATATTCACTTCTGCAATTATCTCGTCGGGTTGCAAGGCATTTTTGCCGCTAATTTATAACAAATACTTTTTTCATATTAGCACTATTGCCATAAAAGATATAAAAAATTATTTATAAGACTGTTAATTTGTTAAATTAATAAAAATGACATCTAATCTCTAATTAATGTATTACAATGGAACTAAATTTCTAATTTTTTTTATAAATATAAAGTATATTTTATCAATGATAAAAATTTGATAGATAGTTTATTATATCATGATATGAAACTATTAATATGAATAATATATCTCAACGACATTATTTTAACCTAAAACTTATTGATCATTATAAAAATTATCAAAATATAACATTAATTATGATTATTTTCGGATGATATTTTTAATTTAATCGATTTGAAAGACATAAAAATAGTAAGTGCATACAATTTGACATCTAATACTCCTTTAATGGCTAATGAAAAGATAGATCATCATTTCTTAAAATATATTCTAATTCCTTCACTTTCTCTTTCAATTATCGCTCTAATTTCTGTTAATCAATCGTTATGGATAACCTCACCCATACATCATTTTTATATTGAATTATTTGGTGCGATAATTGCTGCGGTACTTGCATTCTATTATATCTCTCGTGCTAACACTTTAAGTGACAAATTTAGTCTCTTTATTGGCATTGGATTTCTTGTCAATACTTTAATTGATTTATTCCATGTTATAGTTTCCCTTCTTAATATGAATGATATTTTATTCTTGAAATATTTTATTCCACAAACGTGGTTCGTTGGAAGATTATTTCTTAGTGCTATGTTAGCTATAGCAATTGTTAAATATACGTCTTTTTTGTCTATTAATTCAAATACACAACAACAACAAATATCTTCAGAAAATAATAATGAAAATTATAAATTATCAAGATTACTCTTGTTTTATCTAATAATAGTTACTTTATTTGTTTCTATTGTAGCTGTAAGTTCACTCTTTGTTATTTTTCCATTTTCTGTAACTGATAATATTCCTATACATAGACCATACGAACTTTTTCCATTAGCATTATTTTTAATTTCGTTATATTATTTTTATAAGAATGAAATTTATAAAAATAAAGATATTTTCTATACAGGCTTAGTTATTTCTATTGTATTTGATATTTTTGGACAAATAGTAATGTCATTCTCTGCACAGCATTTTGATACAGCATTTAATATTGCTCATCTTTTAAAAGATTCAGGCTATTTTATCAATATTATTGGACTTGCATTGTCAAGCATACAATATAATATTCGATTAAGAGAAAGCAATGAAATACTTAGTATCCAATATCAAAAAGTCAAGGAATCAGAGAAAATGAAGGATGAATTTATTAATATAGCTGCGCACGAACTCAGAACTCCCATACAACCTATACTTGGGATGACAGATATTATATATTCTAAGATCAAAGATGAAGAGATACATGAATTATTAGATATTATTATGAGAAATGCAAAAAGACTAAAACGGCTTACTGATAATTTGCTAGATATTACAAAAATAGAAGATCGATCTTTAATGCTTAAGAAAGAAAAATTTAATCTAAATGTTCTGATATCTGAAGTTTTAAAAGATTATTTGAATAAACAGAAAAATCAGCAAAAATTAGAAATAGTTTGTGATTTCAAACATACAGAGGATACTATTGTTGAAGCAGATAGAGATAGATTAGCTCAAGTTATCCACAATCTTTTAGATAATGCTTTAAAATTTACTACCTCTGACAAGCAACAATTAATTTCTGTTATTATAGATAAAAAAAAGGAAAGTCAACAAGAAGAGGAAAAAGTTATTGTAAGTGTGAAGGATAATGGAGAAGGTATACATCCAAAAATATTACCTAAATTATTTACAAAATTTGCTACTTCTAATCAAACCACTGGGACTGGCTTGGGACTATATATTTGTAAGAATATTATAGAAGCACATGGCGGTAGAATATGGGGGGACAATAATTTAGATGAAAAAGGAGCATTGTTTAAATTTACATTGCCCGTTAAGTTAAAGTAAGCTAAACAATAACAACAACAATTAACTCAAAACTAGAACATTTTTTTAAGATATTGCATTAATTGGTGCTGAGTCCACAGAGGCTCTTTTTTTGCTTGTTCATAAAAAATAAGACATTTCTCCTTTAAAGTTCCAGTCAATCCAAGATAGTCAAAGAAGTATTCCAGTCTTAGAGGATACTGTCTTTTTAGAATCCGGTGCTTTAAGAGCATATAGGAAATTTTGTAATGGATCATTTGCATATTGCAACAGTGGCTTTGAATTCTTGAATTCCATCCTCAATATGTTATTATCGTATATGTAAATAACTCCTATAAATAGAGGCATATTTGCAATGGGGCCGTAGGGAGTAACACCGATAGCGGTTCTAAAATAAGAGTCTGTTATTGTAGAATACTATCAACTTGTATTTACTTGTTGGTAACGTATTCTCATAATAGCTCTGTAATTCTATAGATCTTACCTTCACCATCTGATTCTCTGTCTAATGTCAATATATACAAAAATCCATCCTGGCCAGTTTCAATATCTGTTATTCCACCAAAATCGGTTCCAAGAGCTATTGCAGACATTTCTTGTTCATTGTCAGCAACTAAGTCAGTCAGTCCAGTTTGACTACTATTACTATTACTATTACTATTACTATCAAATTTTATTCCTGTTCTGTCCTCATTAACTTCAAAATAATATAGATAACCATTAGTCAAATCACCAATGTCTCCAACAAAAATATTGTTTACATATTTATCTCCAAGCTTTGAAGAATTTAGAAATTCAATATCTGTAATTCCAATGGATGGAAGCCAGCTAAATACAGGATCAGCATATTTTGAATTTGGAAAGTTAACTAATTCATCTTCTGTAATACCACTTTTAGATATTGGACCCATAACCTGCCTCCATCCACTATTAAAACCTGGTTTAACTACATTTACCTCATCATATTCACTTGGTCCATTTTCAGTATCCCATAAAATATTAGTTACAGGATCAAATGCAATTCCAAAACTATTACGTATCCCATAAGCATAATACTTGTTTAATGATGATAGATCACCATCATTATTATTTATAAAAGGATTGTCAGGAGCTGGAGAACCATCCTCTGGATTTACCCTGAATATGACTCCTGTATCATCAGGATCTGGTCCATTTATAACATTCTGAAGTTTACCCATATGATTAAGATCTCCTATTACCGCATAAAGATAGTTAGCAGGTCCAATTATCAATTTCCCACCATCATGATTTGGGCCAGGAAATGCAGGTAAGTCTAAAATCAAAGTAGGATTCACAAGAAGTCTTTCTTCATCATTCCATTGATATTTGTAAACTCTATTTCTTAATTGATCACCATTTTGGGGGGATTCTGTATAGTATAAAAATACATTATCATTATTCATTATAGCAATCCCCAAAAGTCCACGTTCACTTCTACTGTTTACATCTACTTCCAACACTGGTGTCTCTTGCAAAATACCATTTGAAATAAGTCGTATAGTTCCTTTTTCCTTTTCTAAAACCAAAATATTGTTATTATCTATAAAAGCCATACTGGTAGGCCAAGACAATCCTTCAACAATGGTTTCTACTTGTAAATTTGGATCCTTAAGAGTTGGCTCTTGGGCAATAATATAATAAATATCATTATCAATAACAAAATAGTAAACCGACAGAATGACAGTTAGAAATAAGATAATAAATAAAATTTTTCTTAGGTTTGTCAATATATTACATATTATTATGTTATAATATATATAGAATTAATAAAATTCATTCTCATTTTCATTTTATCTAACTTAATAAACTTTTTTATAATATTGTAAAATCTATTAATTGAGACATACTATTATATTGTAGCTTGCCACTATACTAAAAAATTAAATTACTTTATAACGTTTAAGTATAATATAGAATATAAAATCTATTAATATGATTTATTTTTTTGCAGTAGGGTTCACTTATATATTATGTCCAATCTATTTTTGGATTGGTAGAAGCAGTTTTCAAATCATTTTCAATAAATTGATATTGTTCTGAATCAGGTTTATAATCCATATAAGGGTTCATAAAAACAAAATGGACATTATTCAAATCAAATGAGTAATATGTTTTGGCTAAATTTAAGGGATTCAAATACTCATTAATTACACCCGTCTTACCAGCATCAGTATCATGATATTCATGGTCACCCATTGATACCTTTAATTTCGATTCAAATGATGAAATTATTCCAACAATCTCCCTGTCCTTTATAACTTAAATCACCTGCTACAATTACAAGTTCAGGATTCTTATCTTGAATATTTTTTGATGTCTGTTTAGCATCTTCTTTACATCCCAAATCTGCCGCTACTGCAATATTAAAATTCTTCTTTGCTTAAATAGTATTACTGCTAATAGATTCTGTTGTATAAATATGATGGGAAGCAAAAGGAACAATAACAATTACTATTATTATCGTTCTCATTATTGTAAAAAAAAAAGTTCAATGCAACGCTAATTGTTCTTTATTCTTAATAAGTGATTTACATAAATTATCTTATCATTAATTGTAAAAAGATTAAATATACTGCTAATTTTATACTTATTATTTTTATAATTTCTATATTAGTAAAAGTTATAATTTAAGTTTCAAAATTACAGTATATTATAAAATATATAATTAATTTTTAACTATAACAGATTCATATTTCATATTACTAATTATTTTTGATTGTTGTAGTTTGTAAGAGTTCACCAATCTCATTGTGCATTCTAAGAAATTTTAATTCCTTTTCTGTAGTCCTGAATATTTTATTGCCTATATGATATTCTAAGAGATTGTTTTCTATCAATATAGAAAGATATTCTCTCAATGGCGCATAACTTAAGAATGATTTATACATAATCTTTGTCTTGGTTGCTCCTCCATTAGCTGCATCTAGTATCATTGACACGATTTCGGTTCTGCTTCTGTATTTCATATTTGTTCTTGTATACTCTATTCTTTATCTTCCTAATTATTCATTTTCTTCTTCTGCCATTCCTATTGCTTCTTCTGCCAATTCAAGTTGATTCAGAACTTCTTCTGTATTTCCACTTTCAAGTGCTTTCTTTGCATTTTGTATATGTTCTGATACAAAGTTAATAGGACATCCTGTAGCAAAAGCTTGTTGAATTGATACTATTGATATTGCTAAAAATAACAGTAGAAAACTAAATGTTGTAATAGTTTTGGTCATTATTAACATACTAAATTCTGTAAATATAATATATAAGTGTTAGAAATAATTTATCTCTAGTAGGTAACTTAATAAAATTATATCAAATACTAATAGACAATATAGAGTATTTATAATTTTGGATGTTAATAACACTCAAGAATAACAAACAAATAACAATATTAACAATAATATTTGTTGGATTAATGATTCCTAATGTCATAGTGTATTTAGAACATTCACTATTAGAATTAGATGAATCAAAAGAATCTGTAGAAAAAGGTTCTATAAATCAAAGTACAAGACAATTTGCAGAAGGTACCTTTTTTGCATTGGTAGCAATTGGCTATATTATTACCACTATTTTGATATTTGCTAAACCTAATAATGTAATACCATACTATGCAATTTTAATAGGAACTGTAGCAATAATAATCGTATATTATTTTAGGACCATGACAGGAATTCCAGTAATAGGAACAGATTTGATAATCAAAGAATATTCTGTTGATTATAGAGATGTAATAACAAAAATAGCACAACAAGCATCTGTAATACCATTGGCTATGATGCTACAAAGAGTATATGATATGAAAAAACTAAAATATGAAACTAGTATAACAGAAAGATTGTAAGAGTATTTTAATTTCATATATATTCCGAAAGATTAACAGCATGTATACAATTAATTTGTCAGTAGTATACCTATAGCGGTTCTAAAAGGTGAGTCCAATGTGGAGATACTACTACAGAGTATTTAGCTTTTATTATTAGAAATGTATCAATATATAAAAATAAACAAATATAATAAAAATT
>DAIPKY010000013.1:0-24911 GCA_036769505.1 Nitrososphaeraceae archaeon | reverse complement strand
TCTTTTAACTCGATATTAAAAATTGGTCTATACCTTTTAATCAAATTTGATTCAAGAAGGAATGCTTCAATTTCATTATCAGTTAGAATATATTCTATATCATTTACCCTATTTATTAATAGTCGAGTTTTCCAAAAATTTTTGTCTTTATATTTCAAATTAATTTTCGAATTCTGAATGCAATAACTTTTAATTCGATTTTTTAAATTTTTTGCTTTTCCTATATAAATTATTTTACCTGTTTTATCTTTCATTAAATAAATTCCTGGATTGCTCGGAATTTTTTTTTCATCTTTATTAAGGTTAAATGAGACCATTTCGAATTTACTAGTTATTTACCTCAATGAGCTTAGAATTCAATATCTTCTTTTTTAAAAATTTAGCTGTATGGCTTATGTCATCATAATTTATTATTTTTTCAGGAGGACCCTCAATTATTAATTGCCCTCCATCACTTCCACCTTCTGGTCCTAAATCAATTACCCAATCTGCACTAGCAATAACATCTAAATTGTGTTCGATGACTACAACTGTATTTCCTAATTTGGTCAGTGTATTTAAAATTTTCAGCAATTTCTTAACGTCCTCAAAATGAAGCCCTGTGGTTGGTTCATCCAAAATATATAGAGTTTTTCCAGTGTCTCTTTTAGAAAGTTCAGCAGCGAGTTTAATTCTTTGTGCCTCTCCACCTGAAAACGTGGTAGCGGGTTGGCCCAATTTAATATATCCCAAACCGACGTCAAATAAGGTTTTTAATTTTTTGTAAATAATAGGAATATTTTGAAAAAAGTGCAAAGCCTCTTCTACTGTTAAATTTAATATATTATCTATACTCTTATTCTTGTATTTTACTAACAATGTTTCAGAATTATAACGCTTTCCCATGCATTCATTGCATTTTACATATACATCGGGTAAAAATTGCATTTCAATTCTCTTTACTCCACATCCTTCACATGCCTCACATCTTCCACTTTTTACATTAAAGGAAAATCGGCCAGGATTATAACCCATTTCTTTGGCAGTTATAGTTTTAGAAAAAATCTCTCTTATGGGAGTAAAAGCATTAACATATGTAGCTGCATTGGATCGAGGAGTTCTGCCAATAGGAGATTGATCAATTTCGATAACTTTATCAATATGATCCATACCACTTATGGAATCATGTTTTCCAGGGATGTCATTTGTTCCAAAATAACTAGCAATAGACTTGAAAAGAATTTCATTAATAAGCGTGGATTTACCCGACCCAGAAACTCCGGTGACTATTGTCATGCATCGAATAGGTATATGTACATCTATTGATTTTAGATTATTCTCTTTTGCACCATGTATAGCAAGAAACTGTGTGCTTTGATTTTTTTTTGAACACAGAGTAGCTGTTTTGTCTCCTTTTAAATATTGCCCTGTTAAAGAATTTTCATTCTGTATAACTTCGTTCAAATTTCCTTGAGCAACTATTCTTCCACCATGTATTCCGGCTCCTGGGCCAATGTCAATAATCCAATCAGAATTTCTTATTACATCTTCGTCATGTTCAACAATTATTAGAGAATTGCCTAAATCTCGTAGTCTTTTTAGAGTTTTTATTAGTCTATCATTATCTCGTTGATGTAGTCCTATTGTAGGTTCATCTAAAACATAAAGTACACCAGTTAAGTTTGAACCAATTTGAGTCGCAAGTCTAATTCTTTGAGATTCTCCTCCAGAAAGTGAAGAAGTTGATCTATTTAATGTCAAATAATTTAATCCTACATTCATTAAAAATTCTAGTCTGGATCTAATTTCCTTCAACACATTTTTTGCAATATATTTTTTTGTATCATCAAGCTTTAACACATTGAAAAAATTATAGCATTCATCAATAGGTAAATCTCCTACGTCCATTATTGATTTCTCCGCTATCTTAATAGACAGTGAATCCTTCTTTAGTCTCTTTCCAGAACATTTATCACAAACATGTTCTTTCATAAATCGTGCAAGCATTTCTCTTTTGTTGTCTGAGTCAGTACTATTATACAACCTTTGTAAATTTGGGATAACTCCTTCAAAATTACTTTCATATTCCCACTTGCTTTGAGAGTATTTTGATTCATATTTATAGTAAATATTTTGATTTGTTCCATATAATATAACATTTATTTGTTCGGGGCTCATCTTTTCTATTGGGGTATTTAAGTTGAACCCAAATTTTTTGCCAACATATTTTAACATGGATGATTTAAAAGTCGCAAATTTTCCTTGCCACGGTTTAATTGCTCCTTCTAAAATACTTTTACTTTTATCTGGAATTATTAAATCAGGATCAAACTCTATTTTGATTCCTAGACCATTACATTCCTCACATGCACCAAAGGGAGAGTTAAACGAGAAAGATCTAGGTTCAATATTTCCTATACTTATTTTACAGATTGGACAAGCATTGTGTCTGGAAAAGAAAAACTCTTTATCATCAATGAGAGTAAGAACTATTCCATTAGTTAAGTTTGCTGCATTTTCTACTGACTCGAAAATTCTACTTTTTTCATTTAAGGATGGTTTTAGTCTGTCTATTATAACATCTATATTATGTTTCCTTTGTTTATGTAGATTAAGATCTTGGTATTCTGATGGTCTTGTATTATTTTTAGCATTATCTTGATCCTCATTAGTTCTATTAAGCAATTCTTCGAGATTAACAAATTGCCCATCAACTCTTAATTTTGAAAATCCTTTTTGATATAATTCTCGCAATAAGCTATCAAAGGTACCTTTTTTTCCTTGAATTAATGGAGCAAGAATAATTAAACGTGATTTTTGATTGGAAACCCTTAACACTGATTCTGTAATAGATTCTAATGTTTGACTCTCTATCTTTCTATTACAATTTGGACAATGAGGTTCGCCAATTTTTGCAAACAATAGTCTTAGATAATCATAAATCTCAGTTACTGTTCCTACTGTTGATCGAGGATTCTTATTGGTTGTTTTTTGCTGGATTGAAATGGCAGGGGATAATCCTTCAATAGAATCTACTTCAGGTTTTTCCATAAGTTCAAGAAATTGTCGCGCATAAGCTGATAATGACTCTACATATCTTCTTTGACCTTCTGCATAAATAGTATCAAAGGCTAGGGTGGATTTACCCGACCCAGAAAGACCAGTAAAAACTACAATCTTGTTTTTGGGTATATCAAGATTTATATTGTTTAAGTTGTGTTGTTTCGCTCCTCTAACAATTAACTTATCGATCATGTCCTGCTAACCTCTATTATTCCCATTTCTTCATTTATTTTCTTTAATTTATCGCGTAATTGTATCGCTTTCTCAAATTCAAGTTGTTCAGCAAATTTATTCATCAATGCTTCAGTTTCCACAGAGAGTTTTCTCAGATCATTTTTACTCATGGATTTAAAGGTTTCATGCTGACTCTGGGAATTTTTATTCATAATGATTGGTTTTAATATTGAAAGAGGGGTTATTTTATGTAAGATGTTAAATTCTAATTGTTTTTTTCGTCTTCTGTTTGTTTCTGTTAAAGCAGTTTCCATGGATTTTGTAATTTTATCTCCATACATTATTACTGTTCCATCAATATTTCTAGCAGCTCTTCCAAATGTTTGTATGAGGCTGGTATCATTTCTTAAAAAACCTTCTTTATCTGAGTCTAATATAACAACAAGAGAAACCTCTGGAATATCTAATCCCTCTCTTAATAAGTTGATGCCAATTAAAACATCAAATTCACCCAATCTTAGCTGACGAATTAATTCAGTACGTTCTAACCCTTCAATTTCTGCGTGCAAATACCTTACCCTAATATTTTTTTTCGATAAGAATTCTGCTAAATCTTCAGCCATTCTTTTCGTTAATGTTGTTACTAATGTTCTTTGGTTCTTGCTAACTCTTTTCTGAACTTCAAAAATTAATTCATCAATTTGATTTTTCGAGGATCTGATTTCTACTATAGGATCAACTAATCCGGTTGGTCTAACTAATTGTTCTACAACTTGGAGGCTAGAATTTAATTCATAAGAACCAGGAGTTGCGGATACAAAAATTACTTTTCTCAAATATCTTTCAAACTCTTCAAATTTTAATGGACGATTATCAAAAGAACTAGGAAGTCGAAATCCATACGTCACTAACATTTCTTTTCTTGTATGATCTCCGTTATACATTCCTCTTAATTGTGGAAGTGTGACATGGGATTCATCTATGACTAGTAAAAAATCGTCTCCGAAAAAGTCTAATAAACAGTATGGTGGTTCTCCTTCTTTTCTGCCATCAAAATGACGAGAATAGTTTTCTATACCAGAACAATAACCCAATTCATTTATCATTTCAATATCATATTTGGTTCTTGAAGCCAGCCTCTCCTTTTCCAATTCTCCTTCTAGTTTGGGAAGCCACTCTTTTAGTTCCTCTTTTATCATTCTTATTGCATTTTCTCTAATTCTTTTGTCAGTAATGTAGTGCTTAGCCGGAAATATTGTAATGCTATTTACATCCCTAATTTTTTTTAAAGTAATAGAATCATGAATACTTATTTTTTCAATCTCTTCATCAAAAAGTGCTATTCTAATAATATCGTTAGAATATCCTGGAATTAAATCTATAATTTCACCCTTCACTCTAAAATTTCCTGAAGAAAGCGAGGAATCGTTTCTTTCGTATCGTGATTCAATTAGTTTCTTAATTATTTCCTTTCGATTCATAATATCATCTTCAGTTATTGTTAGGGAATTTTTTTCCCATTCTGCTGGTGAGCCTAAAGAGTAAATACATGATACAGTAGAAATAATTATTGTTGGCTCACCCGACATTAACATTGCTGTTGCCTCTAACCTCATTTTTTCAATGGTTTCATTTACTGCAGTGTCCTTTTCAATATACGTATCTGTTTGTGGAATATAACTCTCAGGCTGATAATAATCATAAAAACTTACAAAATATCCTACATTTATAGATGGAAAAAAATCCTTAAATTCTGAATAAAGTTGAGCTGCTAGTGTTTTATTGTGAGAGATTATGAGAGTATTTTTTTTAATTCTAGAAATGAGATTTGCAATTGTAAAAGTTTTGCCACTGCCGGTAACTCCTAGCAAAGTTTGAATCGACTTTTTCTTTCCCATAATTCCGTCGGTTAATTGATCAATTGCGTAGGGCTGATCTCCATTAGGTGAGTAAGCCGATTTCAATGGAAATTGAAACAAATCTTTTTTATTCAAGAATAATAACCTTAAATGGGTAAATATATAAAAAAGGATTTCGGGTTAACTCTTCCACTTTATAGAACAACCAATAGATGGATCAAAATCTTTTACAATTTTTTCATCCCTTAAAACTTTTTGAATATTTTCTTTCATTATCTGCCGAGTTGGTGTACTATCTGGAGTCTTAGCATCATTTATTTTTCCATGAAATACAAGTCGTTTTTCTCCATCAAATAGAAAGGGATCTGGTGTACATACTGCTCCATATGTTTTGGCTATTTCTTGCGTTTCATCAATTAGATATGGAAAATTAATCTTGTATTCTTTAGAGAATTTCTTCATATTCTCAAAACCTTCTTCTTCATAGTGGGGATCATTACTATTGATTCCTACAATTCGAACTTCATCCTTATTGAAATGGGATTGTAAATCTATAATATCCTTAATTGTTGCCTTTACAAATGGACAATGATTACAAATAAATATTATCAATAAACTTTTACTATTAAAATCATTTAAGGAATATAATTTTCCATCAATACCTATTAAATTGAAATCAGGAGCTTTTTGACTTGTTTTCAATTTTTGGGATGATTCAGTTTTTACCATGTTCATTCCATTTTTATACTCTTACATAAATCTTCGGTTTTTCTAAGTAATTTGCCATTCCAAAACGATTTACCTAAATCGCCATGTTTTCAACAAAAAAATGAGGATAAACACCTATTATAGTATTGCAAATCTTGATCTTGATAAGTGCCTTTTTAATGTATAATTAATAATTGATTATTCAAAGTAGAAACAAATATTATCAAACTTTTATTATTAAATGTCGATAACTGAGAGATCTTATCTATAATTCTTTATAAACCAAAGACCGAAAAGATAATAATAATCGAGCCAAGATACATTCGGGTAATTAGATATGATTTATCAATAAGAAATAATAGTATTTTTCAAATCAATTCTTCTATTCTTGTGCTAAAATCTCAACTGGGCAATTTTTGACTAAATTTTTAAATTTTATTGCATCCTCTAGGCTACCTACGAGTGATCCATAATGCATAGGAATAGACAATTTGGAAGGTTTTAAGACATTATTAACAGCATCTGCTGCCTCTTCTGCTGTCATCACGTATACTCCTGAAACTGGAACCAGGGCAACATCAGATTTAAACTCACTCATTTCAGGAATCTTATCAGTATCACCTGAGTGATATATTCGAACATCTTTATCGAAGGTGATAATAAATCCAACTTTTCTATCCTCTTTAGGATGAAAATTTTTATTGATATTATAGGCAGGAACAATTTCAATACTAATTCCTCTTTCATCAATTGTCTGTCCGGGTTCTACACCTTTGACATTTTTGAATCCCTCTTGGTTTAATTTTTCTAGACACTCAGAAGCTGCAATTATCTTTGTATTTTCATTTATTATATGTCTTAAATCTTCAATACTCAGATGATCAAAATGATTATGGGAAATCAATACTATTTCTGCATCGTTTTTTTTATGGTGCACTTCAGCAATTTTGTAAGGATCAATGTATATCACTTTATTATCTTTGGTAATTAAACTAAAACCATCATGTCCCAACCACTGAAGTTTTATATTATTTATTTCCATAAATGTTTTAGTTTATATAAGAATTTAAAGTTGTTTATTTAATTAATGATTTGATTAAGAGTTCATAATTAGTAATTTATTATTTCGTAATGAAAAAACCAATACCTTTGACGATATCAGCCTTTGTATGAGATTCTTATCCATCGTTGCAACGGCACATTTATAATTAATTGCATAATCTAGAATACTATCATCAGTATAGCTCATTTTTTTTGTAGTGATAATTTCAAATTTTTTTGTTATTTTAAGGACAGTTTTTGCACTTACAGAGCTTTTATATGAGGAATTAGTTACTAAATTTTTTAGTTCTTCTATTACTAAATCTGGAATAAGAAAATTAATTTTTCCATACTGCATTACAATGTTATCCAAGAGCTTGACAGGTTTTGTGACTAGAACCATCAAGAAACTCGTATCGCAAAGTATATTCATTAGGATTGATTTAGAAGTTGATTACTATAATCTGAAGCGATCTGAGCAACGTTTAAAACATAAAAAAGGGGATTTAATTGAAAATTTATCTTTCGTATCCTATTCTGTCTGCTAATTTCACAACTTCTCTGCCTTTATTTGTCAAAGCATTATAGATCCTTGGCTTACCCCGTCCCCTTGATTTTTCTTTTTTCACCTTACGTTCGATCAAACCTAAATTTGTGGCTCTTTTCATTAAAGATTGTCCATATCCCCAACTTCCCATAGTTATAAGTAATTCTCGAGTGTGTAATTCTTTATTCTTTTTTAATACCCTCAATAATGGAATGAGAGGACGTTCATTTATCAGAATTTTAAGTATATTTAATTCTACTGTTAGAGGAACAGATTTTGTTTCTTTTATTTCCTTACTTGGTTTAATTACTGTTGATTCCTTCGAAGTTTCTTTTTTTGTTTTAGAGTTTCTTCTTACTGACATTTTACTACCTATGTGACGTTACAAAATACAAATATTTAATCATTTTGTTTCCGATACTGTTTGTACAAGCTAAATACAAATAACAGTATAAGTTATATATTTTAATAATCTAATTTTATATATTTTAAATAAGATGTTCACTATTTGAATCTTTTATTACAGTAAAATGTTCTCTAATAATCTTTTTTTTAATACCAACAGATCATCCTTCAAGATTCACCTGGACTCAGTTATGATAGATCAATTCCTTATTGTACTTGTATCCACTCGTAATAATTTTTTTTACAACAAGTATAAATAAGTCCATCCAATGGTTAACGTGAGGAATATAAAGCTCGATTTATATTAAAAATACTAACAAATCAGCTGAGGGTGTTTTAATAATCTTATAATAATTCATAGATGTTGTTAGCTGAGAGGATTTTATAAAAGAAAATTAGGACATTTATTTGATTGGGTTAAGCTTGAACTAAATAACAAATTGTAAATAATCGTATTATTTGTGATGACATCGTTAGAATTTATACTATGTAAAGACGATATAAAATAATGGTATATGTGAGTCAAAAATTTGTAATATTTATTTCTAAGTGACTGCAAAAACTACTCTTTAATTATAATAAGATTGTAATTTAAATATTGTAGAAAAAATCTTTACCAGAAATGACCCTTATCTGAACAAGTTAGTTCTGATCCACAATTGTTACACCTAAGATGGCAAGCTTGAATTGCAATCATTTTCTCTTCACAAATAGGACAGATGGGCACTTCTTTTTCTTTGTTCATTTTAAAATATAGTGAGATATCCAATTTTAACTTTATTACAAAAGGTTAATTAATAATATTACATTTAGATTGTTTATTGGTTAATTTTAAAATCGTTATATCTGATAAAACTGGTAAAAGTTTATCACATGAGCTTAAGGATAAAGATGCTCAACCATTTTTAGGTTCAAAAATAGGAGATTCTTTTGATTCATCTCTTGTGGGACTAGCAGGAGGCAAATTACAAATAACTGGAGGTAGTGATAAGTCGGGTACACCAATGCGGTCTGACCTACATGGTGGTGTAAAAAAATACGTTTTGTTGCATACTGGGGTAGGAATGCGTGACTCTACTGAAGGAAAAAGAGTTAGAAAATTATTGAGGGGAAATATGATTACCGAGGAAATTTATCAATTAAATTGTATTCTAGATGGAGTTAACATTGTTACACCTAAAGCTGAAAATAGTGAATCTCCGAATACTGATCTTACAAAGTAAATGAAAATTCTTCTAAAATATTTATCAATTACCTTAATATCCCTCCATAAATCTTTATTCGCTATTGCATTGGAAAGATACTCTTCCTGATTGGTATGTTCGTGAATATGGTTACCAACCTAATGTAAATATTGGTACTGCTGGACATGTGGATCATGGAAAAACTACGTTAATTGAAGCTATAACTGGAATTTGGACTAGTGCTCATAGCGAAGAGCTAAGGAGGGGTATAACTATAAAGGTAGGATACGCTGACGCTGCTTTTTATAAATGTAAATCCTGTTCATCTCCTGAATGTTATTCAACCAAGCCACAATGTAATAACTGCGGACAAGATAGTGAACTTTTGCGAATAGCCAGTTTTGTTGATTCTCCAGGTCATGAAAGTTTAATGGCCAATATGTTATCAGGTGCTGCCCTTATGGATGGTGCAATTCTTGTTGTAGCTGCCAATGAGTTTGTACCTCGTCCTCAAACTACCGAGCATATGCTAGCTTTAGACGTACTGGGTATTAAACAAATTGTAATTGTCCAAAATAAGGTAGATCTTACAGAAAAGGCAGAAGCAGTGAAAAATTATGATCAAATAAAAGATTTTGTTGATAAAAGTGTAGCAAAAAATGCTCCTATTATACCTGTTTCTGCTCAACACAATTTAAATATTGACACATTAATTGAAGCTCTAGAGAAAAAGATTCTTACTCCACAAAGAAATAGACAAACATTTCCTATAATGCATGTATTACGGTCCTTTGATATTAACAAACCAGGACTGCCTGTTGCTTCAATTCATGGTGGAGCAATTGGTGGAGCTTTAATTCAAGGTGAATTTAACGTAAATGATGAGATTGAAATGAGACCTGGAATCCTTAATAGCAAAGGGAAATATTCTCCTATTTATTCTAAAATTTCGAGTTTAGGAACAGGTGCTGGGTTAGTTAGTAATGTCAAGCCAGGAGGATTAGTCTCTATTGGCACGATTTTAGATCCGTCTTTAGTAAAAAGCGATTCACTTATTGGTTCAGTTGTAGGTAAACCTGGAACATTGCCTCAAGACATCTATGAGGTTTCAATAGATACCTATCTTTTCGATACTGCAGTTGGAACACAGGAACCAGTCAAAGTTGACCCAATTAAAAAGAATGAACATCTTCGAATAAATATTGGGACTCTAGCTACCACTGCTTTAGTTACAAATACAAAAGAAAATAAAATCGAAATTAACCTAAAAAAACCTGTATGTATTATCCAGAGTAGCAGAGTTGCTTTAAGCAGAAAGATAGGAGAAAGATGGCGTCTAATAGGCTCAGGTATAACGAAATAAATTTTTCGTACTACAATTTTTTTGTTACTATATCTACAAAGAATAAGGATTCTTATCCCAATTATTATGAAATTCTATACCCATATTAAGTGCCTTTTCCTTCATAATTTCTAGATATCCTTCATATGAAATTTTTGTTAAACAAAAAGAACAAGTAACTTCTGTCATTTCCTCGTTAACCTCTGCCTTCTTATCACATTTAGGACACTTAGCGTCAAGCATATTATAAAAAGTGAGGTAATTTCATAAAAATGTTTTTAAAGATTTTTGATTAAATAGTTATAATATATATAAATAATAAACATTGCACCTTTCTACCATTTTAGGATGCTAGATTACTCCTGCTTCTCTAAGTTTCTTTGGTAAGTATTGTTCAGCCAAGTACTTAAACCCATGCTTAAAAAATGCATCTAATTCGCACTTTTCCTTTTTTTTCAGAAATAAATTTAATTCTTTTTGCCATTGTTTTCCTTGCAACCATGGTTTCCTCTTCATATCATTTGCTCTATTGATATCTTCCGCAGTAACGGATAACCTAGCTACCTCCGGAATATTGTAATCGTAAATATCTGAAAACATCATTCCTAGTACTTTTGCATTCGGTGCGACTAATCTGTCGCTATCATAACTTAGAGATTCACTTCCAATTTTATAGCGTAAAGCTATACCTAAACCCCAAGGATCGGCATCTGCAAATATTACTACAGGTTTTTTCCATTTCTCATTTAATGTCTTTACCATCATTCTGGTGGCTCTGTCAGGCTCTCCTGAACCAGTCATAAGTATTGCATTATATTTTTGTATGAACCCGGATTTTCTTATATTATTTAATACAGTATCTTTTTCTACCACCATAACAAGGTCTGCTTTAACATCTACTATTTCGACATCAGATATATTGGTCGGAATTAACTGTGAGGTTGCTCTACTTCCAAGATTACAATCAATAATATCTCCCCCAACACTTAAGGTAATAGGACCAGAAATCATACCCTTTGGTTTAGAGGTTACTGAAAATTCTTCTCTAGGAATTCCAGTAATTAATTCTACTGCTTTAATAGCGTCATCAGAATCCTCTTGATTTCTCCAAAACTTTTCTTTGTTTTTTTCATCTCCTACCGTACTTAAGGTTGCATAGTACATACCTCTAATAGTACTTTCCATTTCTTCATCAACTAACTTTCGAATTGCATTGGCCATAACTAAATATTGAGAAAATGTTGGAATTTTTTTTGTAGAATTAGGACTTACTATAACCTTTTTTTCACCTAGTGTCAACATCTTCTTTTTTTCTGACCAAAAAGTATTATCATATCCGACTTTAGAAATTTCTAAAGAAGGCATTTTTTTTCCAATTAATACATCATTAGAAATTTCTTTCATTATATGCTGAATTTTTCTGATAATTTCTTTGTGTCTTTTATTTTTCGTGGACAATAACTTTATCTCCTATTAAAGTCATCAAGAGTTAATTTTTCTATTTTTTTTCTTGGAAAAACTTTCCTTTTGGATAAATTCTTATTCTCCTCTTTTTGATTACTCTCCATATTTTTCTCTTCTGAGTTGTTATACTTTTCTTTAACTACTATCATTTTTTTTGATTTATTATTTACGTTATCATTGTCCTTGAGAATCACCTCTGAAGGAGTTATCTCTTTTTTGACGTGTCTTTCAGCTATCTCCACAAAATGTTCTGAAAGCTTAGTACGATCAACCTTTATTGAATCAGAGACAGCATCTACAATTAATGGAATATAATATTTGTACAACCTTAATCTATTTTCGGCGTCCTTGATTTTTAAATCGCGACGTATTTGTGCACTGACTTTTCTATAAAGGTCTGATAAACAGAATTTCATGTATTTTTTCATTTCACCTTCAGATGCAATACTTTCCTTTCCTGCACTTTTATAAGGTATTTTTGTAGAACATATGTGGAAAAATATATGAAGAGGAAGAAGTTCGACCGCTCTGTCTGATTTGCTACTTTGATCATTTGCAAATTGCTCTTTTGCCTCCTTTCTAGTAATGCCCATTTTATTGATGCCAACTTCAGTTACTACTTCTCTTGCGACATCAGAGCCTTCATCATAGAGTAAGGGAATCTTATTTGCAAATCTGTATAGTTTAAAGGAATTTATATCTCCACCATAGGCAATTCCACATTCAATAATTGTTGGTCTATTATTAATTACAATAGAGCGTGAAGAATAAGAAGTAAGTGCTGGTTTTAGTACTCTAACATTTTGATTGTTTTTTTCTTCTTCTGCTGGATTTACAGATTTAAGGTGTTCTCGGTTGTGAACAATAACGTATTCTGACATCATGCCTGTCGTTAATATCTTTTCACCAATTGGACTTAAATGGTCAATATGAGGTGACTGAAATTTCATCTGTTTACAAACATTTACAACTTTGATAAGATCACTTTCTGAAAAAAGATTAGCTAATTTATTATCTATTTCAGAGGCACGTATTATTTCACGCGCCTTTTCAATAGAAAGTTTTTGAAATGAACTAGATAAAACAGTTTGAATAGATGCTTTTTGATTTGAGAAATTTAAAATGGCCTTTTTTAACGTTTGTAAATCCATATCAGCAGGGTGAGGAAGTACTTCTTTTGCAGGATCCGGCATTATATCAGTTCTCCTTTCAAAAATTATTTTACCATCGTCATTTTCAAATATTAAGTTCGAATATGGATTTACAATGCTAGTTTGAGAAATATAATCATATATCTTATTTTTAGTGATAGGAGATAATCTTGCTCTTAATGTAGCAACAATTTTAAAACCATGTTTGTCTTTGATAATATTTTCTATCTTTGGTACAATTTTTTTGGTTAAAATTATGGGTTTATTTGTTGTAATATCTGTTCGCAATTCATAATAATATTCTGAATCTTCATCAATAGATTTCGACCATACTTTTATAGGTTTGTCTGTATCCTTTGTAGAAAATGCCGCAATCATTTTAAGGCCTACTCCAAATAACCCTCTTTGTTGTTTTTCAACGTATTTACCTGAGGTTAGAAAAGAACAGACAGCCACTGGGACCTTTTCCGAGTTGATCCCAATCCCATTGTCTTGACAAGAAATCGTCCAAAGGTCATTGGCATGATCAGTTTGTTTTATTGATACCGAAATACTAGGAAGAATATGATGAACCTCACAAGAATCTAGTGAATTCTCTATCAATTCTCTTATTGCCATGTACAAAATACGTTCCCCCGTAAATCCAGCTAAAGCAGAATTATCTACAAAAAACTCAGATTCAGCTTTTTTATTATATTTGACTTTAGGAGTTTTGTGAAGATGATGAGGATTATTGTTATCTGAATCTTTATTTTGATATTTCAGTTCTAATTTCGAATTTATTTTCAACAGGATATGACTTTTATAAAATAACTCAATTTATCTTTTAGGATTAAATTAATTAGCCTTTAGCCTTTATTATATTTGTGATCCATAGGGCGTAGTCGAAAATTTAAGTTCCTTTAATGATTTAAAATCCACTTCAATTAAAAATCGTTTTCCTTCTTTAGAAATAACTACAAAATCACTACCTATTCCGATGATTTCCCCTCCAACAAGTTTTTTATTGTTGTTCATTATTGTTGTCTATTATAGTGTATTATTCTATTATTATAATTTTTTAAAGTTTCAAGAAACTATTATGAGGAAAAAATTATATTATTATAATCTTTTATCATATTTTGGTCTATAATTCCTTGTACTACAATTTGCCGTCCGTCAGATAATTTTATATCCATTGCGAGAGCACTATATGGTATATCAAATTTTTCTATTATATTCTCATCTTTAGTATCATAAATTTTTTCAATTTTTTTATTATCTATCTTAAATCCCATTACTTGAACTATTTTGCGATGTCCAGAACCACCACCTCTTCCTCCTGCTGACCCTTTTGATTCTTCCACTAATAAAATAAAAATCTGGTTATAAGATGAAAGATTTGATAAATCTAACTCATCATATATTACTATTAGTTTTCTTTGGGTACTCAGCAAGATTAATTCTAATTCATTCATAATTTATTCTAATAAAAAAGGCGAAAAGAAAGCAATTTCCTATTTGGTATCTTTTCTCTGCTCTATGGTAACTTTTTGAATCTTTGCTTTTTCGAAATCTATTGGTTGATCCGAAGATTGATTTGTTGGAAGGTCCTCTATTTGGTCTACTATTTCCATTCCATCAATGACTTTTCCAAAAACGGTATATTGGTTGTCCAGGAATCTTGCATCTTTTGTCACTATAAAAAATTGCGAACCTGCACTATTAGGATCCCCCGTTCTTGCCATAGATATTATTCCCCTTTCATGTGGAATATCATTGAATTCTGCATCAATAGTGTAACCTGGTCCTCCAGTTCCCCATCTCTCTTTTTGTGTAAGGTTCTTAGTTGTTGGATCTCCACCTTGTATAACAAAATCTTTTACAATTCGGTGAAAAATAGTTCCATCATAAAAACCTGTTTTTGAAAGATTAAGAAAACTGTTAACATGCTTTGCAGCTGCTCCTGGAAAAAATTCTAGTGTAATGTTTCCAAGTGATGTTTTTAAAATTGCAATATTATCAGAGGGGGTAATATTAGCCTTAATCATATTTTGAGGTCTTTCATCTGCTGTATTTGATTCTTTGTCTTTTGTTGAATTATCTTGTGTATTCAACTTTTGAGAGACAGGATGTGGTTTATAATTTTTATTAACTTGATACACAAAAACACCAAAAACTATGTCTTCAGTGTCATTTTCAAAACTGGGAGATGAATATACCAGCTTATAGGGTTGGTCACTTGTTCCATTTATTGGATATTTTATATCCTTAAGATTTAAAGCGATTGTTCCACTTGAATATTCAGGTTGGATATTAGTCAACATACCATTTCCAAATGATGCATATGATATGGGAGTAAAAGGAATGAGTTTCCCAAGTAAGGTATTATTCCAAAAATTTGCATTTGGAGTAAACCCATCATCTTCTACATAATCTTTTTCTTTGAAACCACCAATCTTCATAAACCATTGCTTTTTACTTTCATCGCCTCCACTTCCTAAAGTATAAAACGAATTCCCATTTGGACCATTATGCCTATCTGCTACAATGTATACTAATATGTAATCAGCCTTTAGATCTTGAGCAATCTGAGTTGCTGTTTCCGGTTCGCTCATTAACATCTTCGCTATAGTTTGTATTCTCGTTTGATTTATCGTTGCATTATCAGCTAAAGTAGTTTTATTTCCTAATGTCGTTATCCAATATCCATAATCCCACCATGAAGCTATTACTGAGTCCTTGGGGGTATTGTTTTCTATCCAATCCACTGCATCGACCCAGTCATCGACTTGCATTCTAAAACCTGTTGCGCCATTTACTATAGATGGAGGAATATCTGCTGAACTTATCCAATTAAAGTTCTTTGGATATATCAATCCATTATAATCAATCAAAGGAATAGAAATTAAAAAGACAATCATAGCGACAAAGGAAATTTTGACTAGAGGTTTAACTTCTGGTAAAATCTTACCTTCTTTAATATTTTTTCTAAATTCCCTTTCTTTTATCTTGTTCTGATTCTCAATCCTGTTTTGCAGTATGCTCCGTGTTAATTCATAAAGACCAATAGATGCGAGTATTACAATTGCTATAGATGAATATACCATTAGTCTAGCAAATGTTGCACTAACATACAGACCAGTTAGTCCTATAATTAAAGCAAAAATGGTCATGTCTGTTCTCTTAGAAAACGAAACCCAAACCCCAAATCCTGCAAATATCAACAATATTGAATAATCTGTAAAATAGTCAATTACTGTTGGCGTCGAATGCTCAGCAACTGATTCAACCAAAGGATTGTGAGAAGACAAAAAAGGATTCACAGCAACAAGATATCTAAATGATGATGGTTGGTAAGCTCCTACTAGAAATATACTAACGGTAAGTAAAACAAATATGCTAAGGGCTGCAATAAGATTTCGATTAGCTTTTGCAGGAGAACTTTTTGTCCTTATTATGGTTCCTACTATTGCAAAAATCGTTCCAACAATAAGAGCTATGCCAGGGAGTCCTATGACAAATGAGATACCAGGTCTAGGAAATGCACCTGCTGTTATTAAAGTAATTAACGTGAAAGTTATGATTCCGTAAAGAAATATTGAATCTTTTCTTAGAAAAGGTAACAAAAAAAAGAAAATTCCTAAGGGAATACTAAAATATTGAATTCCACCCCATGATGAATTGGCTAATCCTAGAATTAGCCCTCCACCTGCTGCTGTTAAAATAGTTCGTGGTATATTTTTGCTTTTTATAGAAGAAAGAAACAAGTAGACAGACAAAAGTGCCAAGAACAGACCTAAAGGCTCAGACTTAAACCATCCCAAATTGCCTCTCTGAATTATGGCAGGCATAAAAGCAAACAAAAGACTTGCAAACATACCTGCAGTAGTACCACTCAAATTTCGTACAAGAGCAAAAATAACAATAGTAGTAAGAGATCCGATTATTACTGGAAACATTATCACAAAATCCAACAGTGAACTGCCAAAACCAAAAATTTTATACATGGTTGCTGCTATGAGATGAAGAGCAACTTGTGAGGTTGTAGGTACAAATCTTCCTTCAGGATACCAAGACTGGTAATCATGCCAATTTAAATAGGCTTCGAACCCATTATCAATTATATATTTAGTAGCTCGATAATCAAAATATGGATCAAACTCATTTAAAGCAAAACCATATTTTATTGGATATGACCTAATAATAAAGGCAGTAGAAAAGGCTATTATCAGAACCAAAATCACAAGAAGATGTTTAGCCCGAAATTGAAAGGAGCTTATTTTAAATAATGCTTTATTGCCCGAGAACAATGTAATAAACTACTATTTTTTACTTCCTTTTTAAGGTAATGGCTATTTCATATATCGATTTCAATTGATATTCACAAAATTTAAACCACATTAAATAAAACGTGGTAGTCATTGACAGTCATTTCTGGATATGCATCATATCTAGGGCAGATTTAGAAACGAGAGGAAGGAGTGATAAGAGATAAATAAAGAAAAGGTAGTAATGTTGTAATTTCACCATGTATGGTAACTTGCCTTGCATCTGCTCTTACTTTATTCCAGGAAATAGCTTCTTTTACTTCTGCTCCACTTAAACTTCCATCCCACGCATTAGCAGTAGTAATATAAACTGCATAGTCTAATCCATCTCTAAACTGATTCCACCATAGAGTGTGATGTTTGGATATTCCACCTCCTAACATTAAAGCACCAGTTTTTTTTGCTTCAAATATAATATCAGAAAATTTAGTTTGATCTTTTAAAATATTGAGAAACATATCCTTGTGACTCTGATAAAATAGCCATATCTGACTTCCTACAGCTCCATCTACTATACCAGGGACGATAACGGGAATTTTGTTTTTGTGAGCCCAATATAAAAAAGAGGTTTCTCCTAATTTACTTCCTATATAATCAATGAATTCATAACACGCAAATTGTTTGTTCTCTTTGTAAAATTCATTTATATATTCTTGTATTTTAGTTTCGATTAAAGGACCATAATTTTCTTCGGGGATGAATACATTCCCTAATCTATGAATATTCTTTTTTCTAAGATCATAGTCATCCATATTAAAATCTCCAGGGTAATATTTAGCAAAAGATCTGGCTATATCATGATCTAAAGAGCCGCATGTTGTTATTATACAATTAAACATCTTCTTTTTTACCATATCTTTAATAATTCCTCGCACGCCAGTAGAGATTATTGCTCCAACAAAAGATAAAAATTTCGTACAATTAGGTTCTTCTATCATTTTTTGTAATATGGTAATTCCGTCGCTCAAATTTACAGATTCAAACCCTCCCGATTTAGACATTTGATTTAAGACTTCTTTTAACTTGCAGTTTTCAATGTTATAATCCGTAATTTCATGTTTAGTTTTTCTTTTATTTTTATTAGAAGTCATAGAAAATTAATAAAATAGTAACAGTATAAGAATATATTTACTTGTAATATTCTTCATATTCGCATTTTATAAAAGTCAGATAATCGTATCATTTTATGTGGAGAATAAACACACTTTCACTGGAAAAAAAATTGATCCTCCAAATATATACCCAAACATGACTATTTCCGATCTTATTTCGTTCTATGGATCTACTGGATTTAACGCAAGGCGATTATCAGAAGCAGCAAAGATGTTCAAAAAAATGATTGAGACTGGTGCTACTACTTGTTTAACTATTTCAGGAGCAATGACACCTATAGGACTTGGAAAATCTATTTCAACATTGATTGAAAAAGGTTTTATTGATTGGATTATTACCACTGGAGCTAATGCCTATCATGATCTTCATTTTGCCTATGGTTTGCCTGTGAGGCAAGGTCATTATGATGTCGATGATGATGTATTATATTCTCAACAAATCGTTAGGATTTATGATGTTTATATTAAAGAAATAGAAACACTTCAACGACAAGACGATCTCATACAAGACACAATAAGAAACATGAGCAAAAGAAAAGGAGATTCTGTAAAAGATTTTTCAACAGCAGATCTTTCTTACAGATTAGGAGAGAATGCTTCTAATCATTCCTCTTTTCCTGACAAATCTTTCATGGTTTCTGCTTTTAAAAACGAGGTGCCTGTTTATATTCCAGCTCTAACGGATTCGTCAATTGGAATGAATATGGTACCACTTCTATTCGAGTCATCTTTACTTCCTATTAATCTATTATTGGATATTTCTGAATCAGCAGCTATATTATGGAAAAGCAAAATTTCGGCAGGCATAGAATTAGGTGGAGGCGTTCCAAAAAACTTTTTCCAACAAACTGGTCCCACCTTATATCAAATTTTGAAAATAAAAGAAGGAGGTCATGACTATGTCATTCAATTGACTGATGCTAGACCTGATACAGGCGGTTTATCTGGAGCAACAATCCAAGAAGGGAAGAGCTGGGGAAAAATCAAAACATCGCATAGTGGCAATGTAATTGTGTATGGCGATTCTTCTGTATATTTTCCACTCTTAAGTTCTTATGTTTTGTCAGAATGTAAACCAAGAAAACCAAAGAAATTATATCATCTGAAAGATAAGTTTGTAAAAGAAATGAAGGATAATTATCTTAAAAAAAAACAACACTAACTTAACCTCTCTTTTAAATCTTAAACGTAATAATTTTTTTATTTTCCAATATTTCTCTTATTATTGTTTTTATTTTGTTAATATTGATACCATAATAATTTGAATCTTGTATATTTAAAAATTTAGCCATTGATCTCTCAAGTATTGAAAAACATATATTATCTTCATTTTTTTGAAAATGAACAAAAGCTGCGCAGATCAATATCACTCCATTCAGTAATTGCTTTTCCTGTCCACTGGCTTTTTTCCACACCATTTCCAATGCTTCATGAGACCACCAATATTTTTCATCATTAAATAATACTATAGCCCTCTCAATTGCCTCCGCTTTGCTTAAATGTCTTTCTTTCACTTCGATGATTTCTTTTATGGAGGAAATCTTTTTTAACAAATTCAATACTTTATCGAGATTTTCTTTCTTTTGCAGGCTAAGATCTAATTCAATAAAGTTATGTGCTATACGACAGTCTCTAATTATAATTATAACTTCTAAGGAATTACTTATTTCCCTTGATTTTTTAAGAATAAATTCTGCATTTGAGGGTGTAAATTGCTGATTATTCAAATATACCATATATCTAAATAAATTATGCTTATTCATTTCTTTAATTTCTCAGTAGTTTATTACTTAATATACATAATAATTAAAAATATATATCAAAGCTAAATTAAAATAATTTTGGGACTGAGCTTACGAGATAAAAAAGAACTAGAATCATTATTAAAATTTCATTCTTTAAACATAAATCAAATGATAACTTTCTCTAAAAGCCTTATTCCTTCTCAAGGAAATATCGAAGATTTTGCTTATGGATTGGTTGTTGGTACAATAATTGGTAACTATTGTGAAAAATTTTTTCAGACACACAATAGAGCTCCTGATAATGATGAATTAATGGATATATATTTTACTATGTCATTGCGTTCTCCTAAAATAAGAAATGCTATAATAAATGAATTACTTTGAAGGATTTTATCTTAATTAAAAAGGATAATATCAATTAGATTTTTAACTATCCTTTGGATTTTTATACTATGGGTAATAACCCTGAATTTGGATTGGCAGTAATGAATCGCGTAATAAAAAAGGCAGGGGCTGAAAGAGTAAGTGATGAAGCATCAGATACTTTAAGAACAATACTTGAGGAAATTGCAAATAATATATCAAAGACTGCAATAGATCTTGCAAATCATGCAGGCAGAAAAACAATAAAATCTGATGATATTTTATTGGCCTACAAGAATAGCTATAAAAAATGAAGAAATTTCATTTAGCTTATTTAAGCGAATTTGAATAGTCAAATATCTTTAATCCATTATTAATTAATGTGATAAAGGAAAATCACTCAAATTTATATGTCTCATTTCCATTACTAATTTGTGAGGTGGGGTGGCAGAGCGGTTATGCGTTCGCCTGCAGAAATAGTAGTTGATAGCGAATATATAGGGGTTCGAATCCCTTCCCCACCTTTGGATTGAATCCATACAAATTGCCAGATGGGAATTTATGGTTTTTACTTGGTATAAGTTTCCTTTAAAGCTTGGCCATATGTTAGGAGAGCTTTTTTTCTAAGATAAGGAATTAACCTATAATGTAATGAATAGATCTGCTCTTCCTTAATTAAAATTCCTTTTACTACTAATGAGATTAATCCACCTGAAAGTTTAGAAGAAGGTATATTGCTTTCTTTGGAAAATAAAATTCTTTTGGATTGATATTCATCTAGTGAAAAGTATGGTCTATTTGTTTCAATTATCAAAGGCCAAACCACCATTTCCCAAATCAATCGTCTATATTCAGTAGAGTGAGCATGTTTCCCTTTAGGATGAGAATCTTTACCATTATTGTAGGAGGTCATTGTTCATATAATTTTTATAACTTTAATGATTGGTTTAGGTTTTATAATCTAATACTTTTAAATAAATATCTTTACTGACAAAGAAATTAGACTAATATATAGTATTATTCAATAAGGATACGCTTTAGAAAGCAATATAACAGTTTAATACTCCCCAAATGTATTATGAGTATACTTTCGACCTTATTTACAATACTTCCATCAGGAACCGTCATAAATGAAACAATTTTTTTTACTTATATTTTAATCCTGATAGGTTTAATCATTACTGCATTATGGTTGAGAAGGAAACGAACAAATGACATCTAACAAATCCAAGGATAGGATTATTTCTATTAGATCGCCTTTTACCTATTTTTTTCGATAGTGGATCAAAGTTTTTGCTATCCATTCAACATCTTCAATTGTTTTTGCTAATCTAGAGATCTTTATACAATCTCTAATATCTCTAGATTTTAATTTGTTCCAAACAACATGAGAAATTTCATTAGAAAGATCAAAAGGAATATCGTTTTTAACAAGAATTCCATTGGATACTTCTATAAATTTATCTCGATTATAAGATTTTAGATGGAAAATAATAAATCTAGAAAGAAGTGGTGATAATAATTTTTCTTTGTTATTGCATGTTGCAAAGATCCATGTTTTCAATTGTGTACTCCTAGTCTTTTGTGACTTTGTTTCAGTTAGTATCCCTGTCTCCATTATACTTAGTAATGATGTTTGGTCCTTGTATGGCATATGTTCTATTTCATCTACCAATAAATATCTAGGACGATAATCAAATAAATAGTCAATCATACCTGCTTTGGTACTATGACTACCTAAGGTAAAATATGATCTTTCTAGCTTAAGAAATTCTAGCATAAATAATGTCTTGGCTGAAGCGGGAGGTCCAACTAATAAAATATGTACTGGTTTATCTGATTTCAAGGACATTTTAAAAATTTTTTTTATATCATCATATCCTATTATTGTTTCAAAAAGACTCAAATTTTCACTTTTTTTACCATCAAAGTATTTATGAGTCTCCTCATTAATTTTTAATATTTCATTACTATTCATTTTTTATAAATAAATATTGTTCCCTCCTATTTTTTATTTCTTTTTAATATAATCTCAGTAAGTTCTTAAATTTTAGATATAAATCTAGGAAAAGAAAAATATAGGTAACATTCTATTATGTACATTGACTGATGTTTCAATCAATGAAGATGAAAAACATTTAGTTTTATTTGCTTTAAGTCAATTAGCTGAAATGATTGAAGAGGGCGATATTAGAGAAGAAGACTTTAAGGTAACTGATTATAATCCTCTTAATTTATCTTCTATCTATGAGCTAAAAGATAGATTAGAAGCAGAAATTGTGTAGTGTTGTAATCATTCTAACTTTCTGTTTTTGATTAATGTGTAAAAAATTTACAAAAAATTACAATTCTTCCCATTCACAAGAATACTCAGGACTAGTCTCCCACAACTTTAAAAAAGACTTGAAATGTAAATCAAAGATTTCTTGATTCCTTCGTTTATATATTTGATAAATCTTTCGACTTTGTGAATTTATTCCGAACAAGTATGGCTCTACTAATAGAATTCCACTATTTTGAATATCTCTATCTCTTATTATTAGATTATGAGGTAATATTGTTTTATAAATTCTTATTTCAAAATTTGATAATTCTTTAGTAGATAAGGATACAATTTTCATATTACAGAGCTTGGAAAGACAGGAAGTAAGACTTTCATAAATATTTGGAAACACACTCAAATATTTTATATGGTTTAGCATCTCAGAATGTGGATCACAAAGCAAAATTTTTAATTTTATATTATTTTTTAATATACTTTTCAATACTTCAATATAATTAAAAGAAAAAATCTGGTCAAGGCTAACACAAGCGATACATATTTCTTTTCTTGTATTAACTATTATGTCAAAGATTTTTATATTCTCTTTTGAATAAATATCAATCGTATCATCTTTATTTTCTTTTTTCAAAATTTCTTTTATTTTAGTTGCCATAAATGGCGTTATTGATGATGATATGTCAGCGCTCTTTTGAATAAAATTTTCTATTGCCAATAAAGAAATCCTACATGGAAGAAATAAAAATATTTATATTTTTAAGGAAATATCAATAACAATTCCTTAAAAAGATAACACAATAATTATCAATAATAACTTTAAGAGCATGTATTCTTTTTTTAAGTAAAAGTCAGACAAAATTAGCTAACTGCCTTTTTAATAACAATTAATATATATCAAAATTGTCTGCTGTTCCTTCCAAATTAAAATTTCGTCTGAATTATAAGCCCATAAACTATGATGTTAAAACCGGTATGTTTGAAGTAAACTCTGAAAAATATTCAAGATATGAAGAAGCACGAGCAAATCATTGGAGATGTGATAAATGTGGTAATCGTTTCTCCACATTTAAAAAATTAAGAAAACATAAAAAAGATATACATGCATATTGAGTAGAAGATTAGGGGCTTCCATTAAATGAAGTTTTTACAATAATATCTATTAAATTTGGTGAAGCTTATAATTATTGTTTTGGCACAAATTTCTTTTATTTCATAAAAAATACATCAATACTTTTATTGTGGTCTATTTACTGATTACTATGGAAGGATATTGTGTTAAATGCAAATCTAAGCGAGAAATGCAGAGTGAAAAAAAAGTTACAATGAAAAATGGAAGACCTGCTACTCAAGGTATATGTAGTACGTGTGGAACAAAAATGTTTAAGATAGGAAAATAATGATATAATATAATAAACATTATATGTATATGTAATGTTTTTTCTTTTTTTAATTTTATTTTTGACGACTTTTCTTTGCATTGCTGTTGTTCCTACTTAACCCGCTTAAACAAAAAATCTATAAGTATTTTCTTAATAATATAGTAGAAAGTTCTACGAGATATATTATTAATTTAAATATAGTGTAAATTTGATTCTATACTATGAAATTTATGTTTGTGTTTTTTTTTCTAATTTCTCTCATTGGATTTTTGAGCGTTAGTCTTTTCTTCAATTTCCAATCGATTAATTCACAAGGCGAAACAATCCCAGCCCTTGTGAATATGAGTGTAAAAATTACTTCCCCCAGCGAGGAAAAACAAATTCCTCTTGGCGAATTGACTATTTCTGGTATTTCTAGTGATACTCCAAATCAAAATTGTATCGTGTTTGTAGATTGGAATGACTTGAAACCCTTTCAAAAGGTCCGGGCTGCTGGGCCAGGAGGAATTAATGATTTTTCTGAATGGATTTTCACTTATGATTCTAGTTATCATGAAATAGTTGTAGGAAACAATGAATTGACATCAAAAATAACCTGTTTAGATGGAAGTAAGTCTTTAACAAAATGGAATTCAATAAATGTCACGGGTTATTCGCAAAATTCCTCTTCGTTACCTGTTGTACACAAAAATACTACCTCCTTAGCATCAGCGTCCAAACAACTTCCCGTACAAACTATTCTTCCTGGATTGAATCACAATACTACAACTATACCTTTTGAACAAAATACAACCTCATTCCCAT
>DAIPKY010000211.1:0-2778 GCA_036769505.1 Nitrososphaeraceae archaeon | reverse complement strand
ACAGAAGGTCCTGCTGAAGGTCCAATCGAAACAGGGAAAAATTTTGTGGATCAGATATGGGGAAAATTAACAAATCTCTTTAAATAATTTTTTGTGATATTAATTTAGTTTATATCCTTGAACCAAAATATCAACATTGCAAAAGAATTTCATGAAATTACAAAACATTCTCCGGTAACTATCTATTTTAATCGTCATTATCTAGATTGGGAAAATAAACCGTTTCCATTTAAAATATATTTAAATAAACCAAAAGTAGATTTACCATCTACTTTTCCCTATCCTATTAAAGATTCGATTGAATGTTTGAGAAAACAAATGAATTTGAATCCACCTGAGCAGAAACAAATAGATCTAAAAATCCTATCTCAGATACTCTTTTTTTCTGCAGGAATTACACGGAAAATGAAATTAAATGATACTGTATACTATATGAGAGCAGCCTCAGCCACTGGTGCTTTATACCCAATTGAAATTTATTTAGTTTGTCAAAAGATCCAAAATCTTGATGCTGGCGTATATCACTTTTGTCCAGCAGATTTTACTTTAACTCTGTTAAGAAAAGGAGATTTTAGATCAATGTTATTTACAGCTACCGGAAATAATAATAAAATAATTCAAGCTCCAATTACATTAATTTTTACTTCCATAGCTTGGAGAAATTCATGGAAATATCAAGCACGTTCATATCGACACTGGTTTTGGGACGCAGGTGTAATTCTCGCCAACTTTTTAGCTTTATGTAATAATAATCTTTTCTCTTCCGAAATTATTCTAGGTTATCAAGATGAACTAATTAATAATTTACTAGGAGTACAGAATCAAAAAGAAGCTACTATAGCATTAGCTTCAATTGAAAGTTATTATAATTATGCTAACCCTGAACAATCTAATTCTACTACTCAACTTACACCTATAAATTGCGAAACTAAACCCCTTTCAAAATATGAAGAAACTGTATATCCGGATATATGGAAAATTCATAACTCTTCTAATCTCAATAATCACATAGAAATAATAAATTGGACTTCAATGAAAAATAAAGAGGATATAAATTTAAATAAAATAAGAAAAATGTCTTATGATAAAATTGATACTATTAACAAATACAATATTGGTAATGTAATCTTACAACGTGGATCAACAAGAAGATTTTCAAAAAAGCCTATAACTCTAACGCAATTACAAAATATTTTATATCTTTCTAGTATCAGTATACCTTTTGATTTTATTACCCACGAACAAAGTCTGATTGATATTTACCTGATAGCAAATTCTGTTACAAATTTACAATCTGGTATATATTATTACAATAAATTAGAAAATAAGATACAAGATCTCAAAAAAGGTGATTTTAGTGACAAATCTGGACATTTGTGTCTAGATCAAAAGTTATTTAGTGATGCAAGTGTAATATTTTTTCTTCTAGCAAGTATGGACATGATATTGAAATATTTAGGAAATAGAGGTTATCGAGCTGTCCAACTCGAAGGTGGGATATGTGCTGGAAAAATATATCTTGCTTCATATTCTCAAGGATTGGGAGCTTCTGGTTCAACCTTCTATGATGATGAAGTAACAGAAACTTTTCTTCCTCATTCAAATCAAAAAAGTACAATAATAGCTATAGGTATAGGTATTCCAGCTTATGTAGCTAAACCTGGAAAGATTTATACTAAAGTATTAAACAAAGAAGAATATTCTAAAAAAATTTAATTATTAACAATAGTCATAATAAAGAATAACAATAATGACTAAGCTAAAATTTGGATTGACAATCCCACAAGGCTGGTGGTCAGATCTTCCTACAAATGATCCTGTAAAACAATATGAATTTTCTAAAAAAATTTCAAGAGCAGCAGATAGACTAAATTTTTATGGTTTATACGCCTATGATCATTTTATTCCACATCATGAATATAATATTAATAATAGTTTTTTTGAATGTTATACACTATTATCTTCAATTTCTTCGATTACCAAAAAAATTAGATTGGGACAAATTGTTACTTGCAATTCTTATCGTAATCCTGCATTATTAGCAAAGATCCTTTCAACTTTAGATGTTATTTCTAAAGGACGAATTGAATTAGGAATAGGAGCTGGGTGGTATCAAAATGAATATTACTCATATGGATATAACTTTCCTTCCAATGCAGAAAGAATTAAACAATTAGATGAATCCATATCCATAATAAAGACAATGTGGCAATATGAAAGAGCTTCATTTCAGGGAAATTATTTTTCAATTAATGAAGCTATTTGTAGTCCACATCCTATACAAAAACCTCATCCTCCAATCATTGTAGGCGGAACAGGAGAAAAATACCTTTTAAAAATAGTAGCAAAACAGGCTGACATATACAATCATCCATTTGGTAGTCCAGCAGATATAAGAAAAAAACTTACAGTTTTAAAAGAACATTGTCATGACTTGAGAAAGAGTTATAATGATATAGAGCTTTCCGTATTACTTCCATGTATTATTAAAGAATCAGAAAAAGATGTATTTATAGAAATAAATAAATGGAAAAAAAAGAATGAAAATATTTCTGCTTTTTTGGAAAGAAAAAACGGAGGTTATACAATTGGAACGCCTGAAAAGATTTTGTCAGGACTTCAACAATATATTAATTTAGGGATAACTCACTTTATTCTAAATTTTATAGGTTTAGAAGAAAATACACTTCATCTGTTTGATTCTCAAGTAATTAAAAAGTTATGATCTGATAATCATTGATGATTATCATTAGTGATTAGTTCACATTTACTCTAAAT
>DAIPKY010000210.1:0-2791 GCA_036769505.1 Nitrososphaeraceae archaeon | reverse complement strand
TATGACTCATTCCTAGATCTAAGCCTAACTTTAATGTCTGTATGGCTCTTGATTCTGTTTCAGGGTCACCTTCAATCATCCATGTTCCTTGTCCGATAATTGGAACTTCAATCCCAGTCCAAGCAAATTTACGATTAATCATTTCCCTATACAATCATTGCCAAAATTTTGAAATTACAGTTAGAGCTAAAACGTTCTCAGCAACAGTAATAATATTTTTTATATCACCAATAAGAATAATCATTTACATTCTCCTATACAGAATTCATAATAAGTATTATTCATAGTGAAATAAAGTAAACAAAGTAATCCATACTGCATTATACACTGTAAATTATATAAAGAACACACATTTAATCCACACTAATCTTTTTAGAAACTCTAATACCGATAATAGACCAGGTAATAATAATGGTCTGTTAATGCGATTACTAGGTTATGCTCTAACTACATTTGTCATCACATTTGTCATCCCATTTATCCTTAATATGATACGAAAGAAACTAGGTGATCAACAACGCCTTCTATGTAATAAATGTCATGGAAAATTGCAAGTAATTGATAAAGAAGGTAATCTATATTGCAAAAATTGCAAAATGATTAAAATGAATCACCATTAAGAATTAAAAATAAAAATTTTCTCAATTAATTATTTTCTCGCATATTGATGATATTAATAAAAAAAATGATAAAGGTTTAAGGTCTCAAGGGTAGATTGTCAAAGCAGATTGCTGAAGCAGACATAGCAATAGGAGATCGTCCTGCTGCCAATGAACGATATTATTTCTATTGTCCGAAGGAGATTCAATATATACATCAATATCGTGTTGATTGGCTATCACAGAACCTCCCTCTACTACCACATCTCCAGGATCACAGGTTGCATTTGAAATTGTTACAAATTGAGATATATTCGTGTTAGTAGTTGCTTGATATAACAATGCTGGATCTATTTGATTAGGACCAATAAGACCTTGTATTTCTTGTGGACCTTGTGGATCAGTTGCTCCAGTCGCTCCTGTTGTCCCATTAATACCCGGAGGACCTTGTGGACCTATTTTATTGTCTCCATGATCTTTTTTATCCTCAAAGTTATTAAATTTACAGAATTCTACTGAACTTACAACAAAGCCTTCAAATGGACCTGTTCTAGTTCCACCAAACCTTATTTTTCTTATAGAGAGTATTTAGAACGAAGGAGAAGAAGAAGAAGAAGAAGAGATTTAAATTTTATTTCTTATTTAAAAAATTGTATGTGGTAATTTTGATTTTTTATAGAAAATAATAAAAAGTAAAAGTATCAAATTTGGATAATAATATGTTAATGGAGTTGTTCTTAATTTGGCATTGTATAGATGTTGCTAATTGTCAAACTGGTGGTGACTTATCCAATATTGCTGCTACTTATATCGGGATTATTGCTGGGTTTGTATTAGGAGGTATAATTAGTTGGTGGATATACAATAGACAAGAGAAAACTGCAGTTAAACAACAGGAAATACTTGACCATATAGTAAACTTAGAAGAAAAACATGAACATATTTTAGAAAAGCATGAATTTATTTTAGAAAAGATACAACTATTTGAGCAAAATCACGATGAAATGTTAAACAATATTTTGACATTAGATAAGAAAATAAATTCTTTGTTAGAAAATAAATAAGAACTTATAAGAATTAAAATGAAAATCTTTGATAAATATAAAAATCGAAATAGAAAGGATAAATCAGTTTTCCTTCTATTATTCATTGTTGTTTTTACTATTGTCATATGGATTCTTGTTATAAATAACTTGTTTAATCCTCTTTTGGCTATGATATTAATGATTTTAATGATTGTAATTATACGTCTGGATATGAAAAACAAAGAAAAAGAAGCAAATGGGAAAATGAAATGAGTTCTAATAATAATGCTACATACTGAATATTGGATGAAAGGGGTTGGAGCATTGCATATAATAGGATTCAATAAAGATAAATAAATATCAATGATTTATCATCCACCAGTTTTAATTGATGAAATTCATTAATTAAAATTTCAATCATCCAAACAGGTAGATAATGTGAAAATTGTATTATTTTGAAATATTTTACCATCTTAGTTTTTATTTTATTACAATCTATTAGAAATAAATTGATTCATTGTTTGAGTGTAATTGTTTTCAAGATTATATTCAGTAATTAGGAAATGTATAACATTTCGAAACTATTATCAATTGTATTATTAACACTTTTCAGATGGTGAAGGAAAAGAAGATATGCATAATAATTACTAAAATAAAATATCCCTAATTCATATACAAAGTATGTTAAAACTAAATTGTTATTCTACAAAAATAATTTGATCTTAAAACTATAAATGATATACATTTAATGTATTAGAACTCAAGGACTAGAAGATCAGGTTTTATGTACTACTCTAAATGAATCTGCATCGTTGAATGAACTTTAGGGAAATCTATTAATTCTTTTATTTTACCTAGAGGATAGTCAAGAAGAACAGAAAAAATGGAAGAAAATATAGGATTAAAAATAATCAAGGATAGAGGATATACTTTTTATGTTATGTTTTGATAATTAATAGTAAGAGAGGTATAATTAATGAGAAGTGATATCCAATAATAAGGTTAAAAAAATTTTATTAGTGGATGATGAACCTGATGTCATTTATACAATAAAGAATATTTTAGAAGACAATGGATTCCAAGTAGATACATTTAATGACCCTACTACTGCTCTAAAATCTTATAAAAGCAATTATTATGATTTAGTAATTCTTGATATAAAAATGC
>DAIPKY010000209.1:0-2805 GCA_036769505.1 Nitrososphaeraceae archaeon | reverse complement strand
TGCATATTCGTCGGGCTTGAATTTTGTATTTGGTCAGGCTTCCCTGACTAGAGGTTAACAAATCTGTAAATGTAAAGAGATCGAATAAAATTCTTTGCTACAAACATATTTCTTCCTTCTTAGATGTAGACCCCAAGCATAGATTTATGAATTGATTCAATACAAATCCATAACCAAAAATGTTGACTACCAATTTGAATAATAGTTTCATCTGTGATAAATGCAGAAACTCTTCTACGTTTATTATAGATCTGCAATGAACCAAATCGTCTGATCCATCTCCAAACAGCAACGTAACTTCCTTTTGGTTCTGGAATAGTTCTAATGCTTTAGAAGTATTTTGTAGACTGAGACCAACAAAGTACAAACACAAAGATTACATAACTGTAATAGTGAATGGTCTATTTCTGACTAATCTTAATAACATGTGTGTATATTAGATAGACCGTTCACGGCTGTAGCTTTTTCCTTAAGTTAACAGCGCAAATCTATCTAATATTACAAATAGAAAAAGATGAATAAACCGATAAGTTTACAGAATCCTTCTGGGATATTATTTTCATATTTAATTGGATCACAGGATATGGCTAATACTAATATTTACATGGATTATTATAGCGTCTACATATCTTGCAATAAAAGTTTCAATTGATACAATTCCCCCTTTGATAATGTCAGGAATTCGATACACAATTTCAGGTTTAATGCTATTTTTTATATTTAAAATATATTCACTTGAAATATTTGATAATAAGAAAAGAAAACAGAAAACAGAAAAAATCCAGACATCAATAAAACAACAACAAAAAAAAGAATAAGAATCCAAATCTATTACAAATAATAAGTTCAAGAAGAAAACAATGGAAAGATGCAATAATAATTGGAATTAGTCTGATAGTTGCTGGACAAGGATTATTAGCATATGGTGAACAATATCTTTCTTCTGATATTACTGCGTTATTGTTCTCTACTGTTCCTATATGGGTATTATTGGTTGGTAAGTTTTATTATAATTTAAAATTAAATAAATATACTCTTTTAGGAATAATAGCAGGATCGATAGGACTTGTTATACTCATATATCCTTCATTTGAAGAGATGTTGTTTGGAGGTCAAACTACCCCTTCTACTAATACCGATAATAAAAATAACTTTCTTGGTATATCTATTTTGTTGATAGCTGCAATTAGTTGGGCTATTGGCTCATTATATTCTCACAGAGCAGATTTACCAAATAATATTTTAATTTCAACTGGAATGATGTTATTTGTAGGTGGATTATTCTTACTTGGCATTGGAATGATTATTGAATTTAATACGTTGGATATATCAAGATTTTCTACTTCGTCTATACTTTCTCTCTTATATCTTATAATAGTGGGAACTATGGGATGGCTAGGGTTCTTTTGAATTCTAAGAAACACTACTGCCACCTTGGCTAATACCTTTGCGTATGTAAGTCCAATTATAGCAGTTTTTTTAGGATGGATAATACTTGATGAAAATATTAATATTAGAATAATTGTTGCAACAATAGTCATAATTGTTGGAGTAATTCTTATAGTAAACAAAAATAAAATTGTATTAAGAAATAACAACTAAAAGATTAATTATTGTATAATCAATACTTTGTCTGTATTAATAATATAGGTTGCTACAACACAATGCGTCTGTAACCATTCGGTATGCAGCGAAGAAGAGGCGAAATATACTTTCCATGACATTGTGGTTCCCTCCTTCAGTCATGCTCAACTTTCTGTTATCTTGTAACCATGTTTCTTTTTGCATTATTTCTTTGTTGATTCTCTCAACCCGTTGAGTTAGTTTCCAATTATTTCCTGTTTGCAGTTTGATTCGTGACTGTAGGGTTATCTGCATAAATCATGGACTTGGAAGTTTACCCGTTATAATTTGTCAAATTCCCATTGTTACATTTGCTCGCTATATTCTTTTATCAGGGTCTATTTCCAATGCCACATAAGAAATGTACCATTCCCGTTGGTATCAGCTCTGTCTTTATATATTCCCACTGTGTTGCTTAGAGGGGCGAGTTCTCCGGTAGCACCATCATCAAAAACTGCTGCGCCTCTGCTTTCAAAAGTACCATCTGGATTATACTTGCCAATAGCTTCGAAGTTGTATAATGCTACGCCACCACTATCGGTCATATACTGTGTAGTTCCTTGTATATAGGATGTTTCATTATTTCTCAAGGTCTCAGTCGCATTCCCTTCAATACTGATAGGCAGAGTCCCATTGAGTACCCCATTGCCTGTAAAACTTTCAGTTATACTCATGTTTGTTGTTGTCTCTGGCTTTTCTACAACAGTCTGATAATGCTCTACAAAAAAAGGATTTCCTAAATCTATTGCATCATTATATGAGGATTGAGTGGTGTTGGTAGCAAAAGTGCCATACACAAATATAGGGACAGAAGATAGAGTCATAAATCCAAATACTAAAGCTAAAACGATATTTTTATTTCCAATTTTCATAGTTTAATAGCACTCTTCTGCGGTATTGTAGTTATTAAGTCTATCAACGTTTTAGCCAGCAGGTGGTCATGTCTAGAACATTTAGTTTTAGGAGATTCCGGAAATTTAAGATATGCAGTTATTTCGTATCTCCTTGCAGTATAGTTTATTGCTATTGCTTTACCAATATGCATTGAGTCTATTTTTTGAACGTTTTTTAATTTTAGCGGGCCCAGAGGGACTCAGCAGAAAAAAGTTCAAAATTGAGACTCAATACAATTAGGAGAGGTATTAGCGCTATTAGTCCCTATACGGGTTCTGTTATTTTGTC
>DAIPKY010000004.1:0-56570 GCA_036769505.1 Nitrososphaeraceae archaeon | reverse complement strand
TCTAGCATGTGAAAATGTGTGTCCACCACAGGCTATCAAAATTTTTCAAAAATAATTCAATTTCCATTCCTCCTTATTGATATGAGACAGTAATTACAATATTCAAGCTTGATGTAATAAGGGAATTATTGCACGCGAAAAAGATTTACCAGAAATAACCTTATTAAATTATTGCCAATGGAGATTCTGTAATATCAAAATTAAAAATTATGATTATAGCGAATACTATTTTTTAAACTAATTAACATGAATAAGAACCTTGTTTTTTCTATTTTGAATGATCTTTTATTAAATGCGAGGATTATTATTAAAAATTGATAAATTATTTGTTAAAAAAGTAATGAGAAAAAAGTAATGAAACGAAATGCGAAAATTTATCATTATCATCTTTTTGAGTTTAAACAAAAATATCTACTCCAAATTATATTTGATTAATAAAACTAGATTTAACTATATATATCAAGATAAATATATTTTACTTGCTAAAAATTACAATAAATACAATTAAAAGATCGGAACATGGTATTTAAAAGTAATGATAAAGAAAGATAATAAACCTAATAAATTAATTCAGGAGTCTAGTCCTTACCTTTTACAACATGCCTATAATCCTGTCGAATGGTTCCCATGGAGTGAGGAGGCATTAATCAAAGCTAAAAAAGAAAATAAACCTATCTTTCTTAGTATTGGATACAGTGCATGTCATTGGTGTCATGTTATGGCACATGAATCTTTTGAAGACGAAAATATTGCACAAATTCTAAATGAAAAATTTATTAGTATAAAAGTGGATCGAGAAGAGAGACCAGATCTTGATGATATATATCAGAAGGCATGTCAACTCGCTACAGGGAATGGTGGTTGGCCGTTATCAGTGTTTCTGACTCCTGATCAGAAACCATTCTATGTCGGAACCTATTTCCCGAAACAATCTCGATATGGACTCCCAGGCTTTTCAACTATTTTAGACACATTATATCAAGCTTATCATGATAAAAAGGAAGATATTGATAAAGCAACTCATGAGCTTATGGAATCGCTTAGAGAATCATCATCTACTCTTGCCAAAAATTTGAATTCTGATATAGACAGAACAATTTTAGATGAATCAGCAGTAAACCTTTTACAAATTGCGGATTCTTTACATGGCGGATTTGGACAAGCTCCCAAATTCCCAAATACAACCAATCTTTTATTTTTACTCAGGTATTTTGACTATTCCAAAAATACACAATTTCTAAATTTCGTAGAATTTACAGCCAAAAAGATGGCTTGGGGTGGTATTCATGATCATATAGGAGGAGGTTTTTCAAGATATGCTACAGATCAAAAATGGCTAATTCCTCATTTTGAAAAAATGCTCTATGATAATGCTTTGTTAATTCAGTTGTTCTCTGAACTTTATCAAGCAACTGGAAAGAATCAATATTTAGAGTTGATCCAAACAACACTTCAATACTTATTACGAAAAATGACGTTTGTTAATGAAAAAAATGAGTATGCATTCTATTCATCAGAAGATGCAGATTCCGAGGGAGTTGAAGGAAAGTTTTATACGTGGACAAAAAATGAAATTAAAGAAAATATAGTAGATAAAGAGAAATTTAATTTGTTTTGCGATTATTATGGAATAACACAAGGCGGTAATTTTGAAGGAACTAATATTTTAAATATTACAAAATCAAAAGAATCTTTATCAAAGCAATACAATATTTCAATAGAGAAAGTTGAAGATATTCTTAAGGAGTCCGTGAAGATTTTATTTAAGGTCAGAGAAAAAAGGATTGCTCCAGCTAAAGATGAAAAGATTTTAACCTCTTGGAATGCGTTGATGGTTTCTTCTCTCGTATCTGCGTACAAAGTTACTGATAATGCAGATTATTTGGATTTTGCGAAAAAAACAATAAAGTTTATTGAAAACCACTTATCGTATGATCGTAATAGATTAAAACATACCTATAAAGATGGAATTTCAAAAATTAATGGATATCTAGATGATTATTCTTATTATATCAATGCTCTTTTGGATGTCTTTGAGGTAAGTTGTAATCCATTTTATTTTCAAAGGGCCATTCAGTATATGGATTCACTGATAACCCATTTTTGGGATGAGAAAGAAAAAAGTTTCTTTTTTACCGCAGATGATCAAGAACAATTAATTTTGCGAACAAAAAATTTCTACGATTTAGCTATTCCGAGTGGCAATTCTATGGCAGTTTATGCATTATTACGTATTCATTTTATTACTCAAAAGGAAGATTACTTGAATAAGGCAGAATCAATTATCAAATCTTGTTATAAAGCAGCATTAGGAAATCCTTTTGGATTTGGTCAATTATTGATTTCTATTTATTTGTATTTTAAAAAACCGTTAGAGATAATTATATTACAAAATAAAAAAAGTGACTACAACAAAAGAGAAATGAAAAAGTGGATTATGAAACAATATATTCCCAATAGCATAACTTTAACTTTAGAATATCCATCCGATGAATTACAACAATTAATGTCCTCAAATATTTTTTCTCTTTTAAAAGGCAAAGAAATAGATAATCCAGATATTGATACGTTTATGGAATGTGTCTATATCTGTAAAGATTTTACATGTTCTCTCCCTCTGTATTCAGTGGCAGCATTGAAAAATTATCTTGATAGTAATTCTCAAATTATTAGTTAATGAAGTAGAGTATAAAATGAAAAACAATTTTATTATTATTATTATTTCGTTACAAGGACAGGACTATTAGCATATTTTACTACACCTGAGGCTGTACTACCAAGTAGCAATTTTTTAATTCCTGATGTTCCTCGTGTACCTATAACTATTAATTTAATATGTTCTTTTTCTGCTTGTTGTAATATTTCACCATAAACAGCAACGCCTGTTAATATAACCTTCGTAGATACTTTGATATTGGGATTTTCATCTCTCACTATATTTTCTATTCTTTTAAACCAATTTCTAGACTCTTTTTTTGCATTCTCAATAATAATATCAATTTATTTAGGTGTAATAAGCCCAGTTAAATTAATATATTCATATTGGGAAGGAGAAATTACTACATAAAGTAGGATTATTTCTGAGTTAAACCTGTTAGCTAAAGTGCTAGCAACTTCGGCAGCATGAAATGAAGGTTTGGATCCATCTACCGGTACAAGAATTTTTGAAAATATATCAACACTAATCATATAAACAATACTAAGCTTAAATAAATAAATCTTGTATTTTTAAATATAATATATAAAAAATAATAGTTGCTCATTGGAGTAAACTTTTAGTTTGTATCACAGAAAAATCTTATTATTATATTAGATAATAACAAAAACTTTGTTAGTATTAAAAAATCTCGGTATCATTTACTATTCGATATAGATTTGTAGATAGTCATATATAAGAGAAATTACCCATTAAATTGGGTTTATAGATACGACTCAATTATTAAATATGGAATTACATTGTCATAACGTTTTTTCTAATTATATGAATGATTCTCCCAGGATTCCGTTTGATTGCGGCGTTAGCATTGAAGATCAACTATATTTAGCATATGAAAAAAAGATCGACGCTCTGTTTATTACTAATCATAATACATTGAACGGATATAAACAAATGGTAGCATATAGAGATAATCACGAAAAATTAAAAAGTATTAAGATCTATCCTGCCGAAGAAATCACAATCAATACTAAAGGACATATTTTGGCTTATGGAATATATGAAACTATTAAATCCGGCATGGATATCGATGAAACTTTAGATGCGATTAAAAAACAAAATGCTGTCTCTTGTGCAGCACACCCTTTTGCAGTTTCCAATGGAATTAGAGAAAAGGCAATAAAATGTGATATGATTGAAACATTCAACAGTAATAATATTGATCATTATTCAAATTTAGTAGCAGAAAAGTTTTCTTCTGACAATCATATGATATCTATAGCAGGGAGTGACTCTCATGTATTAACAACTTTTGCTAGATGTATAAATTCTATCGAATCAGAAAATAAATTAGATTCTATATTACAAGAAATGTTAAAAAGAAAATCAAAAATATTGAAAGCTGAGCTCGCTTTGAAGGAGGAGCTTTTTGAACATGCTTATTATATGTTATCAGCTTCCAAGGATCATCTTTTAAACTATATATTAGTCCATCATCCATCAAAATTTTCTTTGGTAAAATGGACTTTAGACTCATTTTTATCAAAACCTAACAGTAAACTGTGGAAGATCCTGGGGTCCTTAGGCTTGTATTTGTCAAAAAGGGTTTCTAAAAAAGTGAATATGAAAGGACATAATCCATATGTATTCGAGGATCGATCTTGGAAAACTTTAATCTCCTTGAGTCTATATCCTTAGTGAGAGTTGTTGAGAATTTCAGTATCAAATATTTTTATAATTGCATTTTCTTTGTTATTATATGAACAAAATGTTCTATAAGAAAGAATTTGCATTGCTTGCAGGTACTGTTTTTTTGGTTTCATTTCTCTTTGTCCACAATTCCATATCAGTTGACGTACAAGCACAACAATTGACAGGTCTAATGACAACAATGGATACCCAAAAAAATAGCTCTGATCCAAACAATTCTAACTGGACAGGATCAGTAGAAATTTCAAAGGTTATTAGGGAATCTTTTAACCCTTTAATTAAAATTAGTTTATCTGAAGCTATTGATAAATCTGAATTAAATATTGGTAATAACTCATCTGCCGTAGCAGCTTTCATCCACCCTGTTAATGGATATCTGGTATACGTTGTCTATTTACTTAACGATCGTAATGAAGTCGCAAAAGTAATTACAGATGTAGGAACAGGAGATATACTAAATGTTACAGATATGACAATAGATGAAATGATGTTCAACTTTCATCATGGAGGAATGACTAAATTTAATAGTGAATCATTTAAAAAACATAGCATGACGAAACAATGAGAGGAAAGACTTATTATCAAATCTTTCAAATCTTAGCAGACATTAAAAATAAATTAATTTATTTGTTTTATAATTATAATTTTGACTTAACCATTATGATTTTGAATGAACGGAAAGATTTTTCTAGCAAAAATAAGATAGGTGGTATGTCCAATCATTCTCATAGAAGGACGAGTCATACCCTCCCTAGCTTCAATGTTACGAATTAAAATTTCAATACACTCTATATCTGTAAAATGATTATTTTTCAATGCAACTGAAGTTTTCTCTGCTTGATTCATAGTTGGACATATAGCAAGGAAAGCTCCACTTCCTTTCAATGCATTATATGCTACTTCTACAGCAGTCCATGGATCGCCAAGGTCAACAATTGCAGCATCAAAGTCATGCAAATTAAAGCCTTCGCGGATATCTTGTTCAGTAATTGTAACATATTCTTCCATCTTTGCTTTAACAAGATTTTTTTTTGCAATTTTCATAAAGTCTGGATTAATATCAAATGAAAAAATATGTCCATTAGGTTTTACTATACTTGCTAAAAATGTAGTTAAAGCTGCACTTCCAGTTCCTATTTCTAATACTTTTGATCCATTTTGAATTCCACTTCTTATAGCTATATATCCCAAATCTTTGGGATAAACAATTTGAGTATTTCTTTGTGATTTCATAATGAAATCATGGATAGTAGGTTCTATCAAGTAAATTTTTTTGTGTAGAGTCGTATTTATTGTCGTACCGTATTCTAAACCAATTAGAGAAGAAAGATCAATAATCCCTAAATGGGTATGCATCTTTTTTTCTTCTTCTATTTTTATAAGCCATTTCTTATTCATGGTATGATAAAGCAATACATAATCATCGATATTGATTTTCATATTATTTACTATAAATAATCTACAATTAATATTTATTATAAATATACAGGAGATGATGAATGTTCATATTCTTGAGAATGATTCGATTCCTAAAATTTGGAAAAGATTAGTTAAAACGTTTACAAATACCTTTACTAGCATTAGTCTGCTTACCTTCAAAATTCGGTCTGCACCTAAAACAGGTACGTTCTCATAATAAGAATTGAATTTTGTAGATATTCGATTTGCATATTTGGTTATAAGCTTGGGATTTAGTGTATTTAGTGATTCTTCAATAATTATGTTAAATTTTGATATCTCTTTAATAAGATCTCGCTCAATAGTGTTGTTTAAAAGGTCACATCTTAGACTAGCATTCGTTTCCTTGATTAATTCTTCTAATGAGCAATCACCTTTTTCCAGAATTCTCATAGCACGTGCAAGCGAGTATTGTAAATATAAGGAAGTATCTCCTTCAAGGTTTAATGCCTCTTCCATATCAAAAGTTATCATTTTATCTATATCTTGTCTGAGCAAATTGTATCTAATTGCTGATACAGCAATCCCCTCTGCTATTTCGTCAATTGTAGTATCATCCAAACTAGGGTTCCGTTTCTTGACTTCATAACATGCCTTCCTATGCAATTTATCCAAAATAGTATCGGCATTAATAAAAATTCCTTTTCTCCCTGACATATGAATTATTTTCTTGTTTATATTATCAAGTTCCACTCCGATATCCTGGACACTTTTAGGACTCAATGCAACGGTCTCATATCCAAGATAAATGTATCGATTATTGATTTCTGCGGCTATATTGCTTAAAACAATCGAAATTATTTTTTGTAATCGTTCTTGTCTAGAATCGATTACAGTTATTACCTTACTAGGTGGATTTTCCATGAAAAAAAAGGCAATTTGTTGGAGGAAGGAATCAGCAGTATTTTCTGACTTTAACATAGTTTTCCATAATATGGACTTATCCCATTGTAGAGAAAATTTGTTATAGATAAAGGGATCATTTATAAGATTTAATTTCCATACTGCAAATGAAATATCTTTTGCAACATATGTAGCCGTCCCATCACTTCTTATTAATACCTTCTCTTCATTATTTTCGTCTCGAAGCACCCAACAATTAATATTTTTACCATTACTTGAATAATATATGATATTTTTCTCTTTCAACAAGTTAAATGTTTTTTCCCAAAGCTTTGATAATAAGATTTGTGATTCCATGACTAGTAAATCATATCGAGATTTTATCCGCCAACAAGATTCAAGTTGTTGTTTTACGATTTTTTCAACTATATAATGTGTAAATTGAGCTAATTCTGTGTTTCCTTCTTCTATCTCTCTAATAACTAATTTTCTTTTTTCAATTAACTCTAAATTAGTCTTATATATTTCATTCATTCGAACATATATGTCCCCACAATATTGGTCAAATTTAATATTTTCCTCGATATTCTTCGGACTAAAACCAGCAAACTTAAAAGCAACAATAAGATCTGCAACTTGGACACCTGAATCATCTATATAGTTTAATACAATAGTTTTGTGGTTTGTAAATTTAAACAATCGGTATAATGTATCACCTATTATAACATTCCTAAGGTGTCCAATATGTAAAGCTTTATTTGGATTTACACTAGTATGTTCTATGACTATTTGCTTATTAGGACCATCAGGTGGTAACAATAAATCGTTTTGGTTAACCCATTTTAAAAGAAATCTGTTAAAAGTAACATAATTAATGTTAAAGTTAATATGCCCTGATATATGCGCATTTGCATTTAAAATCAAAGAATCTTTGCTCATATTTTTTAATTGAAGATTAATAGAATTATCAACAAGTTCTGTAGCAATTTCATTAGGGTTTTTGTGTATCCTTTTGCTAATTAAAAATGCAATATTTGTTGTTAAATCACCAAATTCTTTTTTCGGTGGTTCGGAAACATCATATTCTAACTTTTCATATTTTAAATCTAATAAAGCTTTATCAACAATCTGTCTAATTTGGTTGATTACTTCCTGTAGAGTCATTTGATAGCATTTTTACCAAAAAAATTTAAAGCAATATAATCTAATGCTTCTACTAATCCTTTTCCGGAATTTTGAGAAACAACATAATTGGCTTTTGATTTTACGTCTTCGTCAGCATGATTGAGTGCAATGGAAAAAGCACAAAATTGGAACAAGGGAATATCAGTTTCACTATCACCAATTGTTACTGTTTCTGAAGGTTTTATTTTCAAAATATCTAATGCTTTTGCAAGACCACTCGCCTTATTGATTCCTATATTATTAATATGAAAGGAATATTTGCTATCGGTTAGCTTCACATCCATATTAGTATCTTGGAGGATTTGTTTTCCTAGTTCAATATTGAAAGTTCTCTCTAAGACTACCTCCGTCATTCTATCAAAAACATTTTTTAATTTAACATTTTCTAGTTTTTTACTTAACATTCTATATCCATTAATACATTCTGCCTTGTTTCCAAGAATAATATGCTCGGTCGGACTGATAGTAACAACTCCCCCATTTTCTCCAACTGCAATTTTAGTTGTTCCAGTAAATACAGATAATATATAGGCTTCAACAGAAGAGCGTCCTGTTACATAGATAATTCTATAACCTAATTTTTCTAATGTCCGAAGATTTTGCACAGCAGGAAGGTGTATAATCCCCCCACCATTCTCTGTCAAAGTACCGTCAATATCTATGGCAAAAGCTTTAATAAAAGAAGTCATGGGAGATAATGTTACTTTATAAATTTATCCTTCCATTAAATCTCTAGTATTAACTCTCATTCTCCTTTTACTTCTTCTCTTGTCCTAAACTTAGGAGTTATGCCTAGGGAACTGTAATTTCCTGTAGAACACGTAAAACATAGTTCTTCTTCTGCTAGACCTATTGCTTTAGCAAGATTTTTTGTGTCATTATAGAATACTTTATCTGCACCAATTAATTTACTTATTTTTTTATTAAGACCAATTTTTTGTCCATCATTGGGAAATTTTTGATTTGCTAATAGTTCATCCATAGATGGAAAATCGATTCCAGCATAACAAGGAAAACGAACAGGAGGATATGTAACAATCATATAAATTTTGTTTGCTCCGGCTTCTCGCAAGGTATGAATAATAGATGCGGAACTTGTACCTCGAATTATACTATCATCTATTATTACGACATTTTTGCCATTAATAATATCTTTGATCGGAAGTATTCCTTTATTTATTTCTAATCTATCAGATTGATAAGGTTCGATAAAACTTCTTAACGCGCCTTTATTGATATGCCTATCTTTAACTAAACCTTCTTCAAAAGGTAATCCTGTCTTTTGTGCATAACCTAATGCAGCAGGCCTTGCGGAATCAGGAACAGGAATTACTAAATCTGCTGAGGGAATTGGGAACATTTTCCCCAAGATTTCTCCCATTCTTTTTCTAGCTGCATATATATTCACACCTTCCATAATACTTACAGGATGAGCAAAGTAGGTATATTCAAATGCACAATGGGAATGGGGCTTATCAGAAGAAAACACTTCAGTTTCCAAACCTTTCATGCTTAGTTTGATTAGCTCTCCGGGTTCGACATCTCTTATCAGATAGGCGCCTACTGCAGAAAAGGCACAGGATTCTGATGCAACAATATATGTATTTGTTTCCTTGTGAAATCCCAAAACCAATGGTCGAAACCCTTTGGTATCTCTTGCAGCATAAACATATCCTTTATCGGTCAAGAATGTGAAACAAAAAGATCCTATCATCTCTTGTTTTAGAATTTTGATAGAATCACTTACATTCATCTTATTAGAGAGATGCTCTACAAGTCTTTTAGCAGCGATAAAGGTATCACTCATTGTTTGGGGGGTAAACGTACATCCTCCAACCATATTTGCCAATTCCTCAACATTTGCAATTGTTCCATTATGAGCAATGCACAAATCTTTGACTTTTAATGGTTGAGCATTCTCTATTGTACTCTTTCCAAAAGTAGAATATCGAACATGGCCTATTCCAGCATTCGATTTATAATTTCTCATGATATGTTTAAAATTATCTGCATAACTGGAAACTAGACCTAATTGTCTGAATGGTTTCTTATTGGGTATGGCTATTCCCCATGATTCTTGACCCCTATGTTGAAGGGCTCGCAAAGAATCAATGAGAAATGGAACTACATTATGTTGATCTAAAGAAAAAACCCCTACAACCCCACAATTTTCTGTTACCATTTCAATATACCATTACTATGCCATCAAAATATTTTAATCATATGTCTAGTCACTGAAGCTTTTATTAAAAAACTACTATTCATTACTTTGGTTCATTGGTTTTTCATAATATGGAATAGATTTTCAAAATTTTTTTTTGCAATTTTCATTTCCAAATTTATGATTTTTTTATTCTTCGAAATAAAAGTTATATTATCGCCATAATCCGTTACTTTTCCAATTTTTGAATATGTTAAATTTGTATATTTAGAAAATTCTTTTTCAAGTTTTTCTTCCTTTTTTGTTCCAATGATAAATCTAGAAGGAGTTTCAGCAAAAAGAAGAAAATCTAACCTTTTACAAGTATTAGGCACCTTGTCCAAGTCAATGTTGAGTCCACAATTAGAACTAATAGCTATCTCAGCCAATGCGATAGCAAGACCTCCTTTTGAACAATCGTGAGAACGACTAACTAATTGTTCTTTAATAATTTTTAAAATTAAATTTGAGTTCATCAAATCAAGTTGTAAGTCCAGTTGTGGCACAAATCCACCTGTTATCCCATTTAAAAATTCATAATATTCTGAACCACCCATGTCATCAGACGTAGTTCCTATGATATATAATGTGTCGTCGGGAGTAAGATTAATTTGAGATATACCTACATTGCCCTTAATAAGGCCTAACATTCCTATTACCGGAGAAGGTTTTATTGGTCCATTTTTAGTCTCATTATAAAAACTTACCTTTCCACCAACTATTGGAATTTTATTGAAATTACTGAAATCTATCATTGCTTCTATACTTTTTTTAAAGGTCCAAAAGATTTCAGGATTTTCAGGATTGCCAAATTGTAGATGATCAACTATTCCTATTGGGTATGCTCCTGAAGTAATTATATTTGCTCGGGCTTCAGAAAGACAGGTTAAAGTACCTTGATAAGGATCCTGATAACATACTTTAGAATTTCCATCAAGTTTTGCTGCCAGGAATTTATTATTATTTAATTTTAGGACTGCACAATCTGTTATCCCTGGCTTGATAATGGTTCTTAGTCCTATTTCATGATCAAATTGTTGAAATACCCAGTTCTTGCATGCAATAGTAGGATTACCTAGCATACTTAGAAAGGTTTTATTTAGATCGGGTGGAAGCTTGACGAATTTTTTCTTGACTTTCAAATCATCAATGTATTTGGGCTTTTTACTATTTCTGGTTAACAAAGGAGCATATGCAATCAAATGTGAAGGCATTTTTGCAATGGTTTTTCCGTTCTTATTTATTATAAGGTTTTTATGATTCTTAACTGTCCCAATCAGTGCAAAGGGCACCTCATATTTTTTTAGTATTTTTGCAAAACTTTTGAAGTTCTCCTTCTTTGTAATATATAACATTCTTTCTTGTGATTCAGAGATCATGATTTCTTCTGGTTCCATATCCCTATATTTTAGATGAATTTTATCCAAGTCTATCTCAAAACCTTTATTTAAATTAGCGGAGGTTTCCGAAAGGCAACAAGAGAGACCTCCTCCTCCTAGGTCTTTAACAGCTTTTAGAATATTAGCTTCTATTGCTTCTTTAGTGACTTCCATTAATAACTTCTCCATAAATGGATCAGGAATCTGTACTGCGGATCTATTTTCCATTGCCAATTCCTTCGATGCAAATGATGCCCCATGTATGCCATCTCTGCCCGTACTACTCCCTGCTAGAATGAGAATATCATCTTTGTGGATAATATTTCTGATCAAATCCTTTCTTTTTCCTAGTCCAATTGCTGCAACATCCACTAAACAATAATTAGTGAAAGATTCATCAAATTCTATCTCTCCTCCTACTGTTGGAATTCCTATACAATTTCCATAATCAGCTATCCCTCTTACGACATTTTTCAATAGCCATCTAGAAGCTGAGTATAATTCATTCTTTGTTCCTATTGATGTTTTTATATCATTTGAAATATATGGTGAATTGATGTGTCCAAATCTTAGCGCATTTAGTAAAGCAATTGGCATAGTTCCCATAGATAGAATATCACGAATTATCCCTCCAACTCCAGTAGCTGCTCCTCCATATGGTTCTACAGCTGAGGGATGATTATGACTTTCGATGTGTATGGTAATTACATCACCATTACCTATATCAATGATTCCTGCATCATAGCCTGGCCCTTTTATGATGCTTTCCGATTTTTTCGTTAGTAATTTGATATATTTTTTAGAGGATTTATAAGAACAATGCTCAGACCATTGTGCTCCAACAATCTCCCTTTCTAAAACATTGGGTTCACGTTTTAATTTTTTTTTGAGATAATTTAATTCCGATGGAGTTAGTATTTCCAAATACTATCTATGATGATTGGACTCTTTATGAGCTTATTTTTTTATATATGCAATTAATGACTCAAAAATTTTCATAGCCGAATTTGTCAATCCAAATAATTTCAACTCGCTTTGACAAGTTCTTTCAGGATGTGGCATCATTCCTACAATATTTCTCTTATCATTAGTAACGCCAGCAATAGAATAAATAGAACCATTAGGATCGTCATTGTGGTAACTAAAAACTATTTGATTTTTTTTTTTAACCTCTTTTAACTGAGCTTCATTTAAAATATAGCGTCCTTCTCCATTAGCAATAGGAATTTTAAATAATTCATTCATTTTAAATTTAGATGTAAAGGGAGTATCTGTATTTCTAACCTTGAGATCTGTCCATTTACAAGTGAAATTCAAGCAGTTATTCTTAATCAGGGAGCCAGGCAGTAATTGAGATTCAACCAAAATTTGGAAACCATTACAAATTCCCAAAACTGGAACTCTATCATTGCCAAGTCTTTTAACTTCTTTTATTATGGGACTATGTGCAGCGATGATTCCTGCTCGTAATCTATCACCAAAAGAAAACCCACCTGGAATGACTATTGCATTGTAATTTTTTATTTTGTCTTTCTTATGCCATATAAATTCAGTTTTTATGTTGTAGATCTTTGTTAAGACATAATAAATATCCCTATCACAATTGCTTCCTGGGAAAACTGGAATTCCAATTTTTAGCATTCGAATATTTAAAAATACATTTTTGGAGATTAATATTTTTGGATCTATTAAAAGGTGATTTAAAAAGATCCTTCAAATTGATAGAATTATAAGGTTTTTAATTTTATAATATATTTTATTGCCATGATTGAATCTGTAAGGGATATAATGATCAAAGATCTGCTCACAATATCTGAAAATGAAAGTGCTTTAAAAGCTGCTCAGGTAATGACTGAAAATGGAGTAAGCTGTTTAATTGTTTTAGCTGATGATCAACCTATTGGAATTGTTACAGAACGAGATTTTATAAAAAAAATTTGTCTAAAAGAATTAAAACTATCAAGTGTGAGAGTAGGAGATATGATGTCAAGAATCAGAACTTCAGCATTACCTGATACTCCTATTGATGTCGCAGTTCAAAGAATGGTCAATAATAGAATAAGAAGACTACCTATTATAGAAAATGGCAAAGTTGTCGGTATAATTACTGTAACTGATTTAGCCAAGCACTTGCGCACTATATTACTCTTGAATAATACACTTTCTTCAAGTATTTTATCTCAGAGCAATGTGGAAAATTATTAAATTAACAAAATTGATCAAAAATTTATATATTTAATCTTTGCAATATTTTACTAACTATTTATCAGACAGAATGTTAATTTGGCAATCACTTACAATTGGATTAAATATTCGTAAATCTTCACACATTTTTTTTACACTTGATCTTGCTTCACGAGAGTTTTTTGCATTTACAACTAGTTTTAATAGCTTTGCAGTTCTCACAGATTTAATACTATTATATTGGTTTTTTAAAATTAAATCATGATAAATTGTTTCTCCTTCGGGGTCATTTATAAAAGATTTGTTTGCTATGGTAACGATGACATTAAATTCTCTAGCCGTCAATATTATAACCTGATTATTATAGCTCCTTAAATATATTTTAATTATTGGCAAAGAATTAATTATAGTAATAATACAAAATCGATGATATTCATGGTCATGTAGCTCAGCCTGGCCAGAGCGAAGGTTTTGTAAACCTTAGGTCGTGGGTCCAAATCCCACCATGACCTATGAGTTAAAATTAATTTGGACTTTATTCAAGTTTCTCTCCATAATGCATGAACTTTTGCTAAGGTAATAAATCCAATAGCGTATACTAACTGAACTGATATTCCAATAAAAATAGACCAATTTTCAGGAGTCGTATATCCCATAGCGTATTGAATCATTAACGATGCATGAGTTGTAGGAGCAATATAGGAAACATATTGAAGAAGATCGGGGAGCTTATTAATAGAATAAAAAACAGGTGGTAATATAGCTAAAAAAATATTAACAAAAGATATTATCTGAGTTGCATTTTTCATATGTAACATATGTGAAGATAAAAAGAAACCCATACTAGAAGTAGAGATCCAGACAATAAGTATTATAAAAATAAGTAATGGAATATATAAGAAGGAAACTCCTATATAAAAAATCAAGAATAATAAAACGACTAGTGCTGGAAATCCAAATAGAATTTCTGATAAAGCTAAACCCGTCATATATATTAACGGTGAGATAGGAGAGGCAACAAACATATCTTGGATTTTATATTCAGTTTTATAATATGTAATATCCTGACCTAGTGCTAGTCCATAACCAACTAAAGCCATTACTAAACTCCCGCTGATAGCATATTGTGTATATTGTCCATCGCTAATGATAAATAAAACAAACAATAATGAAAAAGGAGTAATTGCAGTAAAAATTAGCGAAAGAGGATTTCTTCTTAACCATAATATACCAGTTGTATATGCTATAATTAAGATCTGATAAACTTTTAACATATACGTATTATAATGTAAATCAAATATGTTATTGTTGAAATAGCGATTCGCCTTATCTAAAATCATATTAGTTAATGATTATTTTTATAATCGATAATTATAAAAAGATATTTTTTTAATATTTAAGTACTATTGAAATTATTGCATCGAGGAAAAGTCAAAGATTTATATTATAACAGTGAAAATCGAAACAATACTTTATTATTTGTCTTTTCTGACAGAATATCTGCATTTGATGTTAATATGTCTCAAGACATTCCAAAAAAAGGTGAAGTTTTATGTAAGTTTGCAAAATTTTGGTTTGAGAATCTCGACGTTCAAAATCATATGATTAAAACTATTGATGCCAATAAAATGCTGGTCGAACAGCTATCTATGATTCCTATCGAATGTGTAGTAAGAGGTTATTATTATGGAAGCCTAATTGAACGATACAACAACAATGAAATTGATTGGAAAAATTCTCCAGACTTTCAAATTTTGTCTCATAATTTTGATCCAATAATAGCTTCAAAACTATCATCCCCAGTATTCGATCCTACAACTAAATCTTTGGAACATGATATTCCAATATCTGAAAAAGAAATAATTTCATCTAATATTTTATCACATAATGATTTTGATTTTTTGAAAAATAAATCCAAACAACTTTATTTCCAAATGAGCAAATTTGTAGACCCTGCAGGATTCTTACTTGCAGATGTAAAATTTGAATTTGGATTTAATAGGAAAGGAGAAATAGTCTTGGCAGATTCTCTTGGTCCAGATGAATATAGAATATGGAAAAAGGTTCATTATCAAAAAGGTTCCATACAAGAAAGTTATGATAAACAAATTTTAAGAGACTGGCTCACAAATATAGGATTTAAGAAAAAAGTTAATGAACAGAAGTCTTCTAAAACTAAACCGCAAGCTCCCAAATTACCTTTAAGTTTAATAGAAAAGATATCAAAAAGATACATTCTTTCGTATGAAATGATAACTGGTAATAAAATTAGATAATCTTGTTTTATATTTATATAGAGCCAGTTGCAGAAATTATTAAGGACCCCTTGGTATTACTATCCTGTAATAACAATATTATATCTCTTGGTATATGAATTGCAGCTTTATTACACTTTATCGAGGCTGTTCTTGTTGAGATATAACTACTCATTCTAATTACAATATCATGTGGATTGCTTAACGTTAATTTGCTGTTTCCGAATCCGTTGATTTTAAATGATAGACTTCCAACAATTATCTCGAATTTAATTGGAATATTATCCTGTGTCATCAAGCTTCGTAATTCTGGGTTTAGATCATTACAAGCCTTGTTAGCATTGATTCCTACAATACAATTTCCTTCTTTTGTCAGATAATTGTCTTTTGTTATTTCTATTGTTCTGGGATGCGTAGCAAGAACATTGGGATGACCATAAAACCTAATTTCATCCGCTATCAATTTGTATGAAACTGCGTTAATAAGGTAAATTTAAATTAAACACTGGGAAGTAGTAATATCGAATCGAATTGTTACCAGCAGCAGCAGGTTATGATAGAGCTATAACGGTATTTTCTCCTGATGGAAGGTTATATCAGGTTGAGTATGCAATTGAGACAGTAAGGAGAGGTACTCTTGCTTTAGGAATAAAATGTAAAAATGGCGTTCTTTTGGCAGTCGAAGAAAAAACCAGGAAATTACAAATTTCTGACGTTACTCAAAAGATCTTCCAAATAGATGATCACATAGGAGTAGCGGCAGCAGGTTATATCCCTGATGCAAGAGCACAAGTTGATCATGCTAGATTTTTTGCTCAAAGCAATAAATTAATTTATGATGAACCGGTAGATGTAGAAATTGTGGCCAAAAATATTGCAGATATGTCACAACAATTAACACAATATGCTGGTGTCAGACCATTTGGTGTTGCATTAATCATCGCAGGTGTAGATACAACCGGAGGCGAATTATTTTTAACTGATCCCAGTGGCACATTCATTGGATATGATGCAATTGCCATAGGTCAAGGAAGTGACCAGGTAAATGAATTTTTAGAAAAATACTATACACAAGATGTTTCTTTAGAGGATGCCGGTAAGCTCGCCTTAGAATCCATTAATATGGTAAGTGAAGAAAAAACAGGAATCTCTCATATAAAGATGTCATTGATAGAAAATGAAAGCAAAATTATGAGAAAAGTTGGAGAAGAAGAGATAGAAAAGTTCGCAAAAATAGCCAAAGAAAGTCCAACTAATCCAAAAGACAAATTATAGTAAATTTATTTTTACGAATGTTTATATTTATTTTTGTCTAATTGAGATCCAATGGGTACTAAGGCTCCAAACTTGCATATTTCCGAATGGGTGCAAGGGTTACCCACAAACATTGATAAGAATATTGGAAAAGTCGTTCTTGTGGAAGTATTTCAAGTGAATTGTCCTGGATGTTTTATGTATGCTCTTCCCAATGCAATAGAGATATACAAAAATAATAGCAGAGATGATGTAGTAGTTTTGGGGTTGGCTACTGCATTTGAAGATTATGATAAAAACACACTAGAGAATCTTAAATTACTCTTATCTTCAGGAAAAGTTATTGGTGAAACTTTCAATGCACTAAGCCAATATGGTCAATTAATTGATGGCGATAAAATTAATTATAAAATCACATTCCCTGTTGCAATGGATGTATTACGTAAAAATACTCAAGATTTTTCTGATAAGAACGTTATTGATTTTATTGAATCCAATATTGACAACTATAATTCCTATAGTGAGTCAGATAAGACACTATTATTTGAGCGAGTCAAACAATATCTCAAGAATAAAAAATATTCTGCTTTGACGTTTGATGAGTACAAACTTAAGGGTACTCCATCTGCAATATTAGTTGATAGAAAAGGTAACTTGCGAAATGTATTTTTTGGAGCAAATAATTACCTCAATGGCTTAGTAAATCAATTAGTGAACGAATGAACATAAGAGATAGAATTTGCGTCGCTATCCCAGATTCTTCCTTATCTGATGAAAAGGGGTTAAGAGAAAAGACATTAAAGATTGGTAAGTTTGCGAGGGCATTTTCTATATTTGGTGTTAAAAAAATTGTTATATACAAAGATCCTACTGAAAAAAGAAAAAACTCGGATATGTTTCTAATTCAATTGATTCTTGAATTTTTGAATACACCCCCCTATTTAAGAAAGTCACTTTATCCAATGAATGCCGATTTATCATTTACAGGACTTCTTCCTCCAATTAAAGCTCCTCATCATTTGAAGAAGGTTAGACTCAAGGATGTAAATCTTGGTGAAATAAGAATAGGAATTTTACAAGACCGAAATTACATCATTCAAGAAATGGAGAGAAAGACATTTACTAATGGTCAAAAATTCTTCATCAATATTAACAAGGAAAGTGATAAATTATATGTAGATGTAGGATTGGATTGTCTTATCCCCTTTATAGGAAAAGGGAGCCATGGAGAAAAAGTTGTTGTAAAGTTTATTAATAAATATCCCCAGTTAAAAGTCGTTAGGGCATCTACAAAAGATTTGGATAACCTCTATTTCGGATACAATATAGCAAGAGTAGCTTCACTTGAAGAATTTTTTAAAAATCTTGACCCAAAGACATTTGTTATATTTACATCAAGAAAAGGACAGGTATTCAAAAGTGCTGAACCTCAGTTGAATGAAAGCATTACCAAATTTGAAAATTTGTTAATTGTTTTTGGTTCACCTAGCAAAGGTATTAAAGAAATTTATCCTAATTTTCACAAGACTAAACATTCAATGTATCTAAATATGTTTCCTTACCAAAGGACTGAGACTATAAGATTAGAAGAAGCACTACTTGGAACTTTAACTACAATCAATAATTTTCTTTTTTAAATTGTTTTATTTCAGTTTTAGTTATTTTTACATATTTTGAAGATATAAATTTATTAATGGATTGAAAGGTTTCATGCTGTATCAATGGGTCATAGAAAGTATAGCGCACCAAGAAGAGGAAGCCTTGCATTTTATCCTCGTGTGAGAGCTAAGAGTGAAGAAGCTAGAGTTAGAAATTGGCCTGAACTCAATGATAATACTTCCCTTTTAGGTTTTGCTGGGTTTAAGGCAGGCCAAATACAAGTCATGACAATAGATGACAAAGAAAAAACTCCTAATTTTGGTAAACAACTTGACAATTCATCAACGGTAATTGCAACTCCGCCAATCAATATTATTGGTATAAGATGTTATAAAAAAGATGTCTATGGAGAAAAGGCGTTTATCGATGCTTATTCTAAGGATTTACCGAAAGGACTAGAGAGAAAATTTAAGACTAAATATAAGGAAACATCTCTTGAAACAATTGAATCGTCTTTAGATTTGATCTCTTCTTTTTTTGCAATTGCATCTGTCTTTCCTAAAAAAGCAAATCTATCTCAAAAAAAACCATTTGTATTTGAGATAGGTGTCTCCGGAAAAGATAACAAATCAAAATACGAATATTTAAAAGGTATTCTAGGAAAAGAAATTAAAATATCTGATGTTTTCCAAAATGGTCAATTAATAGATATATCAGGAATTACCAGAGGTAAAGGTGTTGAGGGTCCTATTACCCGTTTTGGTGTTAAGCGAAAACAACACAAATCAAGAAAAAGTGTAAGAGCCCTTGGCACATTAGGTCCCATATCTCCAGCAGTAGTAATGTATTCTGTCCCCAGGCAAGGACAAAGAGGTTTTCATCAAAGAACTGAATATAATAAAAGAATATTAGTGGTATCCTCTGATGGGGCTTTCCCAGCAGCGTCATTATCTTCTCAGGCTTCCATCAATCCCCCAGGCGGATTCAAACATTTTGGATTAGTTACTACTGATTATATTGTAGTTAGAGGTTCAATCCCTGGAGTTCCAAAGAGATTAGTTAAAATGAGACAACCTATAAGGAATACTACGAAGAAAGTTATTGAACCTAAAGTCATTGAGGTAATTGCTAAATGAGTACTATCAATATATTAGAAACTGATGGACGTAATAAAAGTACTATAACCCTACCAGCGGTTTTCGAGACTCCATATCGCCCTGAAGTAATTCAAAGAGTTTACAATAATCTTAATTCCTATACTTTTCAAAGGCAAGGCAGATATCCTGCAGCCGGACAGATGGTGAGTGCAGAATCGCGTAATACTGGATTAGGTATTGCAAGAATAGCACGAGCACGTGGTGAAGGTTTTCCAAGGGCTGGACAAGCTGCAGGTGTCTCAAGCGTAAGACATGGTAGACTAGCTCATCCTCCTGTTTCATGGAAAAATATCTATAAAAAAATAAATAAAAAAGAGAAATTACTAGCTTTATGTTCTGCTATTGCAGCAACAACTAACAGTGAATTGATTAAAAGGCGAGGACACAAGATAAAGGATGAAATACAATTGCCAATTGTTGTTTCAAATGAAATTGAATCAGTCGTAAAGTCAAAGGATTTAGAAAAAATTTTGCTTAATTTAGGATTAGAAGAGGATTTGAAAAGAACATTTATTCGACGGAATAAATCCTTCCACAAAAATGGCATCCATCGTAGATCTGCATTAAGTGTACTGATACTTGTCGGAAATGATCAAAAGATAGGCAGATTGAGTAATTCGCTTCCTGGAATTACAGTTAAATCTGTTAAATCAGTTAGTGTTCTCGATTTAGCTCCAGGTTCTAAACCAGTGAGATTGACTATTTTTTCTGAAAATGCTATCAAAGAACTTACTAATTTAAAGTGTAGCTCAAATGCAATAATGGAGCTGAGTCGTCAATGAAGAAAAATTTGTTTCTACTCAAATCTAAAAGATCATCGAAAGAAAAAAGAAAAAATTTACAATTAGAAAAAGGGAAACCAATAATCATAGAACCCTACATTACGGAAAAATCTTTCAATTTGATAGAAAAAGAGAAAAAGTTAACCTTTATTGTCGATGAACAAGCAGATAAAAAATCGATAAAACAGGAATTACATGATCTCTACGAAGCTGAAATAATTGAGGTCAATACTGCAAGAACCATAGATGGAAAAAAAGCATTTGCCAAGTTCAAGGACTTGGATTCTGCTAGAGACCTAGCAACAAAGCTTGGGTTAGTCTAAGATATGAAAATCTATATTTTTTACTTTCTCGGTAGATTTAAAAATAAGCCACTAGAGGTATAATATCAGATTGGTTAGGGAATTTAAGTTTCGAGGTTATAATCAAGATCAGTTAAAATCCATTTCAATAGAGTCACTCTTACCATTATTAAATGCCAGACAACGCAGATCCTTGAACAAAAGGGTAGGAAAGTATATGAATGATCAGAAACGAACCTTGCGGGAAGAGATTAAACTAGCACGTGATGGAAAGTTAAAGACAAAACTGAAGACTCATGTTAGGGATATGATAATATTACCTGATATGATTGGTTTATCTATTAGTGTACACAATGGTAAAGAATTTTTTGATGTTACAATTAGACCAGAAATGGTAGGACATTATTTAGGAGAATATGCTATTACAAATAAGAGAGTTCAACATGGCTCACCTGGTGTGGGTTCATCCAGATCTAGTTTGTATGTTCCTTTAAAGTGATTGATTTATGCCAAACTATTCTTATGCATATCAAAATTTTGATAAAAGTAGACAAGTAAGGTCTGCTCTCCGCGAAAAGGATATTTCTCATAAGCATGCACGCGAGATTGCACTGGCGCTTACAAATCTTTCAATTGAAAAAGCTAGAGATTATCTAGAATCAGTATTACGAAAGGAAATAGCTGTACCATTTCGACGATACAATAACGAAGTTGCGCACAGGTCAAATATTCGAGATGGATTCAGCGCTGGTCGCTTTCCATCAAAGGCAACTCATGAATTTTTGAAACTTTTAGATAATTTAGAAAGTAATGCAGAATATAAAGGCATGGACTTGGATAGGTTAAAAATTATTAATATTGTTGTTCATAAAGGGACTCGATTAAAAAGATTTACACCACGTGCTATGGGTAGGGCAAGTCCCAAATTTGATACACTTGTACATGTTGAAATGGTCGCACAAGAAGGCGTAATAACAGAATGAATGCAGCCAAAAACGTAATGTCTAGTAACTATAAAAATATGGAGCTAGACGAATATTTAAAAGAAACTCTTCGAGAAACCGGGTATGGAGGGGTTGATATTCAAAAAACGCCTATTGGAACAAGAATAACATTATACGTAACCCGTCCTGGATTAGTAATAGGACGAAAAGGCTCAGGAATAAAAGATCTTACCTCTAAACTAGAACAAAGATTTGGATTGAATAATCCTCAAATTTCAGTCATGGAAATAGAGATTCCAGAGTTAAACCCCCAAATAATGGCCAATAGAATAGCTCAACTTGTAGAGAGAGGAACAGCATTTAGAAGAGCCTCGATGTGGACGATAAACACTGTAATGGCAGCAGGAGCTATGGGTGTAGAAATAACTATTGCTGGAAAGTTACGAAGTGAAAGAGCACATTTTGAAAAACATTCATCTGGTGTTATACCTAAGAGTGGTAACGCAGCCGATAAAATAGTCAAATTGGGTATAACCGACGTCTTAACAAAAATGGGTTTAATGGGTATCCAACTGCGAATTGCCATAAAAAATGAGGTGCCACCAGACTTTGAACTTATTGAAACAAAACAAGAAACTTCATCTACTAGTGATCTACAACCCGCTCAAGAAAGTGACAGGGAAGCTAATTCCAATACAGAACAAGAAAATAGTACCAAAAAAATAAGTTTGGAAAGAAGTAACCAAAATATGAAAAGACCACAACAACTACAAAAACAAATTCCAAAATCGAAAGATGTAAAAGATAAATCCATGAATTCAAATCAAGTCAAGGAAAAAGGGAGTTTGCTAGTGAAGAGCAAATGAGTAGAATAAAATTATCAACTCTCCGAGAAATGAATGATCATGATCTCGAAGACAAGTTATTAGAATTAAAAGCGGACCTTGCTAAATTAAGGTCAGAAGGAGCAAAAGGAACCTTAAAAAAAGAGAGCTCTAGTATTCGATGGGCTAGAAGGGATATTGCAAGGATTTTAACACTCATTAATGAGAGAAATCTCCAAAAAAGAGTTTAGTGAGATATGAGATCGATCGAAAATATTCTTTTTCATGAATTGATAGGATTAAAAATAAAAATATCTGAATCTTCACAAACGAGCTTGAAAAATTTATCAGGTAAAATCATTTTTGAAAGTAAAAATATGCTTATTGTGAGAACGCTTAATGGTATTAAAAAAATTCCGAAACAAAATATTTTAAAATGTATTCTTTATCTTCCCGCTACCGCTTGCTTTATAAGGGGCAACCAATTGATAGGAAGACCAGAAGATAGAGTATTAAAGATAAAGAGATGATAATAAAATATGGTTAGAAATATTGGTGTTATGGTTTCACTTCCCAAAAAAACATGTGACGATCAACATTGTCCTTTCCATGGTAGCTTACCAGTAAGGGGCAGATTATATTCAGGTATTGTAGAAAGCAATAAATCTGCTAAGATGATTGTCGTCTCACGAGACTATAACAGGTTAGTTAAAAAATACAAGAGATACGAGCGAAGTAAATCAAAAGTACATGCATTTTTACCTGATTGTATTGAGGCGTCTGAAGGACAAAAGGTCAAAATAGCCGAATGCCGTCCGCTTTCTAAAACTGTATCTTTTGTAGTCGTTGAAGGAGACAATAAAGATGGCATCTAAGTCAAGAGCAGTCTCAGCCAAAGGAGCATCCGAATTCCGTCCATATATAACAAGAGCTTTACCAGTTTCCGCAGAACTTTTTTGTGCTGATAACACCGGAGCAAAGGTTCTAAGAATTGTTCAAGTAACAAAATATAAAGGTCGACATTCAAGAATGCCATCAGGTGCAGTAGGCGATTTAGTAACTGTTACTGTTAAGAAAGGGCCAGCCCAGTTAAGGAAACAGATATTTGGAGCTGTAATAATCAGACAAAAATATCCTATACGGCGGCTGAGTGGTATCAGACTTACCTTTGAAGACAATGCTGCTGTTTTAGTAACCCCAGAAGGGGAAATTAAAGGTACTGACATAAAAGGCCCTGTTGCTGCGGAAGCAGCGGAAAAATGGCCAAGGATAGCAAATCTTGCTTCATCAATTGTTTAAATTATGGTGGTTTATATGATACATAAAAATACTACTTTAAATATAAAAAAACACAAACTCGATAAACATATTCGTTCTCCTCTTTCAGAAAATTTACGAAGTGAATACAAGAAAAGAAATGCACGGGTAATTAAAGGAGATACTGTAAAGGTGTTACGAGGAGAATACAAAAATGTCGAAGGTAAAGTAGAGAAAGTAAAGACAGGAAGGTCAACTCTCTTTATTGAAGGCATCCAAAGAGAAGCTTCCAAGGGAGGAAAAGTGAAAGTTCAAATACACTCATCTAATGTTATTATTACGTCTTTTAACTTACACGACAAGAATAGATCGAATGTTATTAGAAAAGTGAAATCTGCAAAACCAGGGGAAAAGAAAGAGATAAGTAAAAAACCTACTTTGACAAAAAATCGAATTAGAAGAAACTTAAATGTTAAAAAGGTTCTTAAACCACGACAAAATACTACAATAAATTCAAATTCTAGTCAAGATAATAAAGGAGAAGTTAATTATGATGATGTTAGAAAATAAAATGTTATCAATGTATTATACGGAGAGGAAATAAACAATGGCAAATAAAGGAGGAAGAACCACTGTAAAACGACAATTAGCTCCTGTTTTTTGGGATATAAATAGAAAACAAGGACGTTTTATTCTACGGACACATCCAGGAACACATCCAAAAAAATATGCGTATTCACTTGGCATCCTTTTACGCGATATATTAAAGGTTACAAAAAATATGCATGAAGCCAAAAAAATTATAGATGCAGGTAAAGTTAAAGTAGATAATGTAATTAGATACAATATTCATTTTGCTATAGGTTTAATGGATACAATCGAATTAATATCATCTCAAAAGATTTATCGATTAGTACCAAACAATTCATTATTATTATCTCCAATAGAAATAAATGATAATGAAAAGATACTAAAACTGTTAAAGATCAAAACTAAGAATATTATAAAAGGAAATAAAATTCAGTACGGTTTTCATGACGGTAAAACTCTAATTTCTGAGGCTATTTATTCGGTAGGTGATACATGTTTTGTAAAAATACCTGAATTAGAAATTATTGGTACTCTAAAATTACAATCAGATTGTCTTGCTATACTGACACGAGGTGATAATGCTGGGAGCATAGGAAAAATCCAAGAAATAAAAGAAGGGACATTTTCCCTTCCTAAACGGGTAATTATGAGAGTAGATTCTAGGTTGCTGGAAATTCCGATTGATATGATTATGGTTGTTAGTGATCCTGCTGATGATAATCCAAAGATAAAAGTGAGTGAATGAGTGAATAATGTCGCAAAATATTAATGATTCAAATGAAAAAATGAAAAGGATAGATATTGAAAAAATTGTAATAAATATAGGAGTAGGAAAATCCGGAGATCCTTTCGAAAGAGCAAAGATGGCCTTAACAGATTTGACAGGGCAAAAACCTAGTCCCAGAGGGGCAAAAAAGTCTGTTAGGGATTTTGGGATACACAAAGGGGAACCAATTGGTGCAATGGTAACTTTAAGAAGACAAAACGCGGTGGAGTTCTTAAAGAGAATTTTTCTAGCGAAATCAAATTCTTTTAAAAGAAGTTCTATAGATGATAATGGGAATCTTTCTATTGGACTTAAAGAACATATCGACATACCAGGAATAAAATATAATCCAGATATTGGAATCTTTGGCATGGATGTTTGTATATCTTTGAAGAGACCAGGGTATAGAATTTCAAAGAAAAGACATCCAAATAAAATCGGTAAAAACCACAGAATAACAAAAGAAGAATCAATAATTTTTTTTCAACAAAAATTTGGAGTTGAAGCGGTATAATGCCTAAGCCACGCGAATATTCAGAAACAGGCAGGAAACAGGTTCCCCATGGTAAAGGAACAAGATGGTGCAAAAGATGTGGAGCATTCAATGGACTTATTCAAAAATATGATATAATGTTATGTAGACAATGTTTTAGAGATGTAGCCATCAATATGGGATTCAAGAAATATGAATAAAATATATATTGATAGCGAAAAGCTAAAGAAACTAGATGAGAAAAGTATACTAAGAATGCATAGACTAAATATAGTATTGGAGAATGTCCTCTAAATGCCATCATTAAATGTTGTTTCAAACTTGTTTAATACTTTATATAATAACGAAATGAGAAGAAAAAAAGAATGTTTAGTTATACCTACCTCTAAATTTGCTAGTGAAATTCTTAGAGTTATGCAAAAGTATCGATATATAGGAGAATTTGAATTGATCGATGACAATAGACTAGGAAAATTTAGAATTCAATTATTAGCTAAAATAAACAAGTGTGGTATTATTACGCCTAGGTATGGTGTAAAAAAAAATGAATTTCTAAATTGGGAAAGACAATTTTTACCTGCCTACAACCTTGGGATACTACTGGTATCAACAAGTAAAGGAATAATGTCTCATACTGATGCTCAGAGTCAAGGACTTGGAGGTGTTCTTATAGGTTATGTCTACTAGAAAAGCACCTAGTCAGTCTGGAGAAGTCATCATTCCAGAAAATGTCAACGTTATCAAGGAGAAAAATACCATAATTGTCGAAGGTAAAAACGGAAAAATCTCTAAGGATTTTACCAAAATTCCTATAACATTAGCTTTTGAAAATAATAAGATCATTATCCATCCACCTGGTAAGAGAAGAAAAGACTTGGCTTTAATAAATACTGTAAAAAGTATTCTTTCTAGTATGATCAAAGGAGTAGAAACCGGATTTACTTATAAACTTAAAATAATATTTTCTCACTTTCCCATATCCGTCAAAGTCAAAGATAAAAAAGTAATTGTTGAAAATTATTTTGGAGAAAGATCTATGCGTATCTCTAAAATTGTTGGGTTAACACAAGTCGTAGTAGCTGGGGAAGATGTTATAGTCAAAGGACCTAGTTTAGAAGATGTTTCTCAAACAGCCACAAATATTGAATCTTCTACTAAAATAAAAAATAAAGATCAAAGAGTATTTTTGGACGGCGTTTATTTATATGCAAAAGAAGATGGAATGTCATAATGTAATACTTGACTCTTTTTCTTTTCATTTAATATTTCAATTTAAACTGAGATAAGAGATAACAATTATAGAGATTTACAAATGTTTATTGTAATAAGAAAACATTTTTATTTTGATTAAAAAAATGATAGTTGAATGCCGCTGTAGCTCAGCATGGTAGAGCAAATTTAAAGCGAAATTCGCTTTAGAGCTTAGCTGGCTGTTAACCAGTGGGTCATCAGTTCGAGTCTGATCAGCGGCGTTTATTTTTTTTATAATAACACTATTAATTTTATAATATCAATGATTAGGCAAAATGATTGTATTAAAGTTATGTTACCTCATCTCATGATTTATTATATTATTTTAAAAACTATCCAATACAGATATCTTTAAATTTATATAAAAAAATATTATATACATTTAATTCATTAATCTTTAATAATCTGCCTCGTGATTCTATTTTGATGAAAGCTGTTATACTTGCCGGTGGGTTAGGGAAACGATTAAAACCATTAACAAATGATCGACCTAAACCTATGATAGAGGTACTAAACGTACCAATAATTGAATGGCAACTTAAATGGTTTAAAAAACATAATATTAAAGAGATAATTATTTGTGTGGGTTACCTCAAAGAAAATATCATAGATTATCTGGGTAGTGGTAATAAATTGGGAATTAATATAGGATACATAGTAGAAGATAATCCTCTTGGAACTGGGGGGGCCCTAAAAAATACCTCTAGTCTTTTAAATTCATCAACAGATGAGGGATTTTTTATGACAAATGGTGATATACTAACAAACATTAATCCGCATAAATTATGTGGAGAAAAAATATCAAGTATTGCAGTTGTTCCTCTAAGGAGCCCATATGGAGTTGTTAATATTGATAATGAATCTAATGTAATAGGCTTTGATGAAAAACCTGAAATTCCCGACAAATGGATCAATGCAGGTGTCTATTATTTTACAAATGAGGTATTCGAATATTTACCTGATAATGGAAACATAGAAGTTACTGCACTTCCTGCTATGGCTAATGATCAAAAATTAAAAGGCATGAGATTTAATGATAACTTTTGGAGATCAATAGATTCTCATAAAGATATAGATGAAGCAGCAAAGGAACTTCAATCATCAAAATTAGTATGAAGGATATTTCCAGAATAGGATATAATATTGGTACACTTTTATCAATTGATGATATTTTAAGATTTGCCAAAAAAATAGAAGAAAAAGAAAATACAGATTCTTTATGGGTACCTGAATCTTGGGGAAGAGAAGCTTTTGTATCATTAGGTGCATTATCACAGGTAACAAAAAGAGTTAGACTGGGTACCGCAATAATAAGTATACACTCTCGAACACCTGCTACAGTGGCAATGGGAATTTCAACCTTAGATATATTATCCAATAACCGATCTGTTTTGGGTCTAGGAGTAAGCACTCCTGCATTGGTGGAAAATTGGCATGGGATAAAATTTGATAATCCATTTGAAAAACTAAGTGAATACATCCACTGTATTAAATTAGTTATGAAGGGATCTAAGGTAATTTTTAACGGAAAATATTATAAGATTAATGACTTTAAAATATTATTCAAACCACCAAGAGATGAGCCTCCAGTATATACAGCAGCCATTAATAAAAGAATGTTAGATCTATCCTGTGAATTAGCTAACGGCGTTTTGCTCTATTTAAGACCTAAACATGAATTACCAAAAGTTGTTGAATATATCAAAAACAAATTGAAAAACAAAGGTAATAAAAAATTTGAGATTTGTTGTGCATTTATCACTGCAGTCTCCGATAAAGAACCGGAGTTAGCTCGATTAAGAGCAGCAAAGACTCTAGCTTTTTACGTAGCCATAGGAAAGTATTATAATAGATTTTTAAAGGAAAATGGTTTTGAAATAGAAGTCGATAATATTACTGAAGAATATCAAAATAATGGACTTTCAAATGTTCATAATTTTATTTCTGATAAGATGCTTAGGTCGTTAACAATATCAGGATCAAAAGATGAATCTATTAAATCTTTAGAAGAATTTAATGAAAGCGGAATATCTTTACCAATAATTCAAATAAATCCAGTTGGAGATAATTCAGAAAATTCAATTAGGGAATTGATCTCTACATTTTAGTTGAGAAAAGTTTCGGTGGTTGGAGGTGTCACATGTGAATTTAGAAAAGGAACAGATAGAGATATTGTCCATATTGCCTTAGAGTCTGCACTGAAGTTATTGAAGGATAGTGGATTTCCAAGAAACTTTATTGACGCTGTAATAGTATCTTCATGTTCCCCAGATCAATACTTATCTAGTATAATAGCGGAGATAGTGGGCGTGAAGCCTAAGATTTCACACAGAATTGATAATTTATGCAATTCTGGTACTAATGCAATAATTTCTGCATTTTCTTATATCGCCTCAGGCCTATGTGACTCTGCACTAATTATTGGAGCTGAAAAATCTAATACATTAGGGAAAGTTTTTTCAACGGATTTCTCAAGGGGGCAATATAATCACCCAATTTTTTGGGGATCGATATTCAAAAAAATTCATATGAAAAAATATGGATCAACCGAAGAGCAAATCTGTCAAATTGCTGTTAATAATTACATTAAAGCCAGGAGTAACAAAAATGCCATTAATAGGTCAAACTCTGTAAATCTTCAACAAGTTTTAAATTCAAGAGTACTCATTGAACCCCTTAAATTATTGGAATGCTGTTCTATTTGTGAAGGTAGTTCTTCAATTTTGCTTATAGCAGATGAAAAGTTTTCATTTTTCAAATCTAAAATAACATCCAATAAAAGAAATTGTGAACTGATTCCAGTCTTAATCAAAGGAATTGGTCAACAAACCAATTGCGCAAGTTTTAGTAATGCAATTACAGATATTTTTGCCGAAGGTTCAGCACGGATGGCAGCACAACAAGCATATAAAATGGCTAGGATTTCCCCTAAAGATGTGGATATCGCAGAAATTCATGATGCTTTCTCTATCTTGGAAATACTTGGATATGAAGATCTGGGTTTTGCCAATAAAGGAGAAGGTGGAACATTTGTTAATCAAAACAAAATTTCTATAAACTCAAGGGGAGGAATAATTGGATGTGGTCATCCAATAGGTGTTACCGGAATTGCACAAGCTGTAGAAATTTTTGAACAATTAGTCGGGAAACAAGGTCATAATTCAAAGTTAAATAGATCGCCTAATGTAGGAATAGTTCATAACTTAGCCGCAGCAGGAACTTCAGGGACAGTCCTCATTATGGAGAGTTAAATTTTCACCAAATTCTAACATTTGTCTTGAACCTAAACCAAAAAAATCTTTATACAAAAAAAAATAATCAACAAAAATTTATTCAATATATAAAAAAGGGGAAGTTTGTACTTCCTTATTGTAAGAAATGTAGAAAGACTATTTGGCCTCCTGCAGACAATTGTAGATTATGTCTAAATAATCTTTCCTTGAAAGATTATAAAAACAAAAAAGGAAAAATACTAGAATTTTTACTTGATAAGTTTAGTAATAATAATGCAAATACAATAATGATAGTTGTAAAATTAGATCAAATAATACTTATTGGATCCCTAGATCAAGACAAAACAAATAAAGGTAAAATTGAAGGAAAAAAAGTAAGGATAAAAAAATGTGGGTTTATTGATCAAAAAATATTTTATCACTTTGAGATTGTGAATAATTAATATATCTATTTGCTTTACTTTATTTTTATTGAGTTACGATCGTTTTATAGACGAAAGACTATTGACTAGTAGAGATGCATTAAATAAATATCAAATGAAAATCAAGTTACAGGATATAGATGAAAATGCGCGTGATTATTCTCAAAGATTTGGCAATAGGGTTTTAGTAAGAAAAATAATTTTAATGACAAAACATAATAGTACACAGGAGATTGAAGAAATTGAACTTGATGTTGAGGAATTGGAAAAAAGAATTAAAAGAGAAAGACTTTTTTCATCGTCAAACCGATGGATAGCCCAAAATGAAATAAAAAATGGTTATATTGTTGCAACAAGACACCTCGACCTTTTGGCAGATGCAATAGCATTAGATGTAATAGTTTTTGATTAAAGAAATTTAATTTTTAAGGAAAAGAAAGGAAAATGTAATTTTTGTTTCTTTTAGAATTTAAAAATAAGAGATGTACTTTATTGTTTTTTGTTTGTTTGATAATAATAGCAACCATAGTATAGTATGTATAATAAAAATAATAATATTTAATTACTAAAATAACTAACTAAAGAAAAAATTTATTTAGAACTTAATTTTTTCTTGTCTATTACAATTTTGGCTATTCCTAATCCGATTAATATTCCTCCCAATAACATTGTTGAGCCGATTGTTCGCATAGTTTTTTGATCTACTTGGAAATTAGCCATAGCCATTACAATAAGCAATCCCAAAATGATCAATCCTCCATTTATAAATAATATTATAGGTATTGCCTTGCTTGGTTCTTTTCGACCGAGTACAAATCCTATTATAGATAATGCAACGGCTCCGCCTCCTAAAATACTTCCTCGTACAGCTTCGTTTAGTGGAATGAAACCTTGTCCTCCTCCTGTAACTGCATTTGTTTCAGATTGAGATGCAACCATTACATCTATACCGTAAATTATTAGCAATCCAAGAGAAATTAATAACAGAATAATTGCAATCTTTGTCATGATTTTTTTTTACATTAAGATATTTAATAAACCTATCAATAGTGAATATATGGATATCACAGATAACTTGTATTCAGTTTTAAATCGTTTAGGAAAAGAAAACCTACAAATTGAATTTCAAAATGATATTAGTTCCTCTATTTTCAAAATTAAAGAAATACTTAATAAAACAATAGAAACAATTTATGAAACAAAATCTAATGAAAAGAACGTTCATAATTGTAATAATTTCCAAAAACCATTATCTAATTTATGTGAAGCGTTTTTACATTTTCTCTTGACGACATCAACGCTTCCTTCTCAGAGAAGAATTAAGTTAAGGGATTTAGAAATTGATCTGATAATACCAGATATTAAGACTTTTTCTAAAGATCCTAGTAAAGTTATAATAATAAAATTCGATAAAGACTCATCTACACTAGAATATATAAATAGATTAAATGTTATTCAACCTTATAAAGAGAATATTTGGGTAGTTTCTTCAACTCCTATTACTTTTAACTACAGAAATTATATAATTTATAGAAATAAGGAAGAAGAACATTCTCATAATTTATTTGAGAACCAATATGAACAAGATGAAAAATATTATCATTATTCTCAAGGTAATGTTAAATGTGATAAGAAAACAATTCAATCAAATTTTGTTTCATTTAACAAAATATTAGTAGACATCAACAAATTTTTGATTGATACACAACAACATACAAGTTTTAAGTTTCTGCCTATTTCGTAAATTAATTTTCTGAGGTTATAGAATTTCTCTATATAAGTATTATTAAAGGGATTTTCATTACCCAAGTAATGAAAAGTAAAGGAGTGTTCATAATAGGGATAGATACTGAAGTCGGAAAAACTACTATTTCATCTGGGCTAAGTACCTTACTTGCTCGAAAGGGAGTGAATGTTGGAGTAATGAAACCTTTCGCTAGTGGTATCAACAAATACTCCAGGAGTTTTAAATCATTGGATTCAAAGATATTAAAAGAAGCCAGTGGTAGCAAAGACACAGATGAACTAATCAATCCTTATTATTTTACATTACCTACTGCTCCGTATCTTGCAAATAAGATACTCGGATTGAATGAGAATATAGATCAGCGGGAAATTTTAAATAAGTACAAGGATATTGAAAGAAGACATGAATTTACAATAGTAGAAGGAATTGGTGGATTGATGGTTCCATTAAATAGCACTTTTTTTGTAGCAGATTTAGCTTCTCTAATAAATCTTCCTACAATAGTAATAATGTCCAATAGAATAGGATCTCTAAATCATATTATAATGACATATCGTTTAAGTCTGCAATTTAATCTCAAAATTATGGGAATAATATTAAACAACAAATTTAAATTTTTAGAAACTTGTTACAAATTAATTACTACTAATCTTCCACGTGCAGTAGAAGAATTGACACAAAGTAAAATTTTGGCAACTATACCCTATATAAAAAAACCAACAGCAAAAAAAATTGCTGCGATATTGGAAAGATATAATTTTGTAAAAAATTTTTAATTTCTCTATAAATCGAATGAGATTAGCATTTAATTATTTTATTGAGTAATAGTGAAATTTTTTATTTTGTTGCAATAGTGAATTTCAGTTCTCATAAATAGGCTAACGCTAATTTTTTAAATTATTTTCCTATCTCCTATAGTTGTATTTTATTTGAAAATTTATATAATTATTAATCTTAATTTCTGATATGAAAGGTTACAAATCAATAATAGTATTTTTCACAAGTTTTATTTTTTTTATGATTGTTACTATGTATATTGGCAATGCTAAATCTGAGAATTCTACAACAGATCCCGAACTGTCTGATGTATATCTAAAATTATCAGAGCTTATTGATAATACAAAAAATGACATTGGCCAATCTATGAGCGCAATAAAATCTGGGGATGATACCATTGCTTTAAATATTTTAAAAAATGTCACCTTGAACCTCGAAGAACTCTATAACGGTTTAGACGTCTTGATAAATGAGCCCTAGCCGGTGAAAATTAGATCCGTACATTCATGAGAGCTTTTTACTAACATCATAAAAGTTATAAATAATTTTCAAATTCGTTTTATTTTCTATCTTTTACTTAGATTCGTAATTGTTTTCTTATATTAATTTTGATTTATTTTTTCTATCTAATTATATATTTTGAATTTCAACTGATAGAATACAACTTTAATTTATAATATGTTCAAATTATCTTTAGCTTAAATTCATTTATTAAAATCTCATTTTTGATAATTTCATAATTTACTGTCAAAAAAATAATTTTTTATTAGCTATTTCTAAAAGGTATCTTTGTTATAGTTATATGTATCTTGTTTGTATATTAAAAGTCTAATTTAGAATATCTCATTCTCTTAGAACTCAATTTTAAGATCGTTTTTTCAAGTTTTTAATGTTTAATTTTTCTCTATTTTTCTTTTTCTATGTTGAAACTTTATTGTTTAATTAAGATTTGCCATTTTTAGGTTCCGCTTTTGTTTTATTAATTTCATACTTGAAAATTAGAACAAATTATATATGTTAATGGTATACCGTTTATATGGTAATACAGGAACCCATAAATGAGTGATAGTGTATATATGGTAATATGGTAAAAATTACATTTGAAATAGAAGCTAGTTTAAACCAAAAATTTAGAAAGGTAATAGTAGCAAAAAAAGGATTGTATCGAGGAGCCATACAAGAATCAATTATTGAAGCAATAAATGATTGGATAAAGAAGAAAAAAAGGATAACAAAAAAAACCAAGAAAAAAGGTGAAATTAACACGATACCTAACCTTTGATTTGTAAATGTTTCAAAACTCGAGTTTAGAAAGATCTGCTATTTTACTAACAAATTTTATTAATTATATTAAATCAATATAAAAGAGGAATGACTAAAAAGGGAAGTAACGACAAATATTCCAAATACAATAATAAAGATATTCATAAATCACTATCTTTTCTTGATAAAAAATATGTTTGGCATCCATATACCCAAATGCAAATTTGGAATAAGCAAGATAATGTAATAATAACTCATGGAGAGGGATTTTATCTTGTTAGTGAAACTGGAAAAAAATATCTGGATGGCATTGCAAACATGTGGTGCAGTGTTTGGGGATATGATTCAAATCCTGTTATTGATGCAATTAGAAAACAGTATCATGAACTTCCTCATTCTACTCTATTTGGATTAGGAAATAAACCTTCAATAGTACTTGCAACTAAACTTTTGAAATTGACCAAGGGTATGAACAAAATTTTTTATTCTGATAATGGTTCGACAGCGATTGAAGTAGCATTGAAGATTGCAGTTCAATATTGGAAAAATAAACAGTATCCAAAAAAGAACAAATTGCTCTCTCTTGAGAATGGTTATCATGGAGATACAATCGCGACTATGTCTATGGGTTATGTTAAGAGGTATTTCAATCCTTATAAATCATTACTAATTAACACATTTAGAGCTCCTGCACCATCATCCTTTGAAAACAATTTAGATAACGCTCTGACGGATTCGCAGATTGCTGATTTATGTATAGAACAAACAGAACACATATTTGAAAAAAATTCAAAACATATAGCTGGATTTGTAATGGAGAGCGGGGCACAAATTGCAGGAGGGGTCTCGATCTATCCAAATAACTATCAAAAAAAAATCTCTGATCTCTGTCAAAAATATGATGTTTTACTTATTCTAGATGAGATAGCCACAGGATTCGGACGGTTAGGAAACATGATAGAATATCTCCAACAATCATCTTCTCCAGATATTGTCTGTTATGGAAAGGCATTAAATGGAGGATATTTTCCTATTGCAGTTACATTGACAACCGATGAAATATATAAAGAATTCTTAGGTAAATATGATGAAAACAAACAATTATTCCATGGACATACATATACTGGCCATCCTGCTGGATGTGCAGCTTGCATTGCTAATTTGGAAATGTATGAAAAAAAAAACCTTATCCAAAAAATAAGAAACAACAGTAAGCATATTAAAAAAAGATTGAAAGAATTAGAAAATTACAAATCTGTCCATAAAATTAGACATAAAGGACTTTTAGTAGGGGTAGAATTAGCCAATAAAAATATAAACTCACGAGGAATGAAAAAACAACCCATATCTTATATTAATGGTATAGATCTTAGTAACTATATAATGAGAGAATCACTCAAAAGAGGAGTTTTTCTTAGAACACTTGGAAATATTGTTACACTGATTCCTCCACTCGCTATGCCACGAAATCAATTAGATATTTTGATTGATACTTTGTCTGATATAATAAAACCTATTGATGAAAAATAGTTTTTGAGTCATGGGAATGTATGTTTAATCTCCTAAATTCTTTGTAAAGTGTAGCCTTTGATATACCTAATTCCCTTGCGATTTTTGCTTTTGAAATATTTTCAGCTAGTAAGGTAATCAGGTTATTTTTGTCAATAACTTTCTCAGGCCTACCGATTTCCTTTCCAGCAATTTTTGCTCTATTCATTCCATCCTTTGTACGTTGAACGAGCATTTCTCTTTCTCTTTCTGCAACCCACGTTAGGATACTTATCATAAGTTTTCTGATGCTTGGATCTGTGGTCTGCAAAAAAGACTCTTTAGGGGAACATGATATTAGCGGACTATGTTCTTCAATGACCTTTATTGCGTCAAGTGTATCCCAAAATGTTCTTCCTACCCTTGACAGCTCATAGACCAATACTGCTTCCACTTTGGATACTCTTACAAATTCCATCAAATCTTGAAATCCTTTTCTAGAAGTGGCAGGTATTTTTCCACTTACTGAAGGATCTTCAAAAAAATATAAAATTTGATAATCATGATCCTTAGCCCATTTGGTAATTGCAACCTTTTGAGTCTGTACTGTTTGTTCTTCAGTACTTACTCTCATATATGCTATAGCATACATTTGCATATGTAAATCACTATTTGACAATATCTATAATCGATTGTTAAAAAAAACAGACAAAACAGTATAAAAAAGGGAGAGGATTTTTGAACTAAGTGATTCCTACTTACACAAAAAGTTAAAGGTAAAAAAAAGATACTATTTTTTATACGTATCATAAAGGGGTCCATTTTTGAACAATGTAATTGTGAGAGAAAAGCAACGAAAACCGTTGTTATTTTCGTATTTCAGGGTTTATTATTGTAGGATAGTCACCCAGCATTCCTGTACTTAACTAGAAGTAAATAACTATAATACAATTTATCTGATTTTATCTTTATTAATAAATGTTAATAGGTATTAGAAGAACAAAATAATCATAAAAATTGTTGATATTTCTAAACTCGAGTTTAGAAATAAATAAGTATAAAAGAAAAAAATAACGATTAAGTATAGGTTTTAGAACAAATAGATACATGAAGAGTGACCACATGAGGAGTCATGACAACTCTTACACCGGAGATTCTTTTATTGATACACAAATTGACAAAGTTTTCAATAATCAGCAAATATCGTTTAAGGAAGCTTACACTCTATTATCAACAAATGATATTCCAACTTTAGCTAAAGGTGCCAATACCATAACCAGGAAATTTAATGGTGAGGTCGTAGATATTGAATCATTAGTTAATGCAAAATCCGGTAGGTGCCCTGAAGACTGTTCCTTTTGTGCCCAATCATCTTTTTATAATACTGGAATATCGAAATATCCACTCCTTCCTACTGAAAAATTAATAGATCACGCAAGAAATGCCAAAAATGCAGGTTCTACAAGCTTTTGCTTGGTTTGCGCTTACAGATCTCCTCCTGAGAAAGATTTTGCACAAATTTGTGACGCCATTTCACAAATTAAAAATACTATAGATATTGATGTGAACGTATCTTTGGGATTTATGACTCCAGAACGTGCCAAGAAGTTAAAAAGTTTAGGAGTGAAAAGATATAATCATAACCTAGAAACAGCAAAAAGTTATTTTTCTCAAATATGTACAACTCATGACTATGAGGACAGAATACATACTGGAAAAATTATTAAAGAGGCTGGACTTGAACTTTGTTGCGGTGGAATAATAGGAATGGGTGAAAGTCCAGAACAAAGATTAGAGTTAGCTTTCTCACTTGCAGATCTACATCCAGATGAAGTTCCTCTAAATATATTAATTTCTAGAGAAGGAACACCACTCATGTCTAACCATCCTTTAACCAACGAAGACATAATTAAAACAATAGCAGTTTGGAGATTTATTATGCCAAAGACTATTTTAAAAATAGCAGGAGGGAGAGAAAAATATTTTAGAGACAAGGGACGATATGCACTTCAAGCTGGAGCTAATGGAATAATAAGCGGTGGATATCTTACCACAGATGGAAATACTCATAATAATGATATAAAAATGATAAAAGAAATTGGCCTCGAAGTATGACCATATAAATGATCAATTACACGAATACAGAGAAAAAAATATCTATAGGAAACTTTTAACATCACAAATAAAAGACAATACATTTTATTTAGAAAATAAAAAAGTTATTAATTTAAGCTCTAATGATTATTTAGGCTTATCTAGAAAGAACTCAATTTTATCTAAAATAAGAGATTCCCTTGTACAAGTTTCTCCCTGCAGTTCCCGATTGGTATCAGGAAACAACATCAATATCATAAGATTAGAAAGAATATTAGCAACCCATCGAAGTTCGGAAAATGCTTTAGTTTATCCTACAGGCTATATGGCAAATCTAGGGGTAATTACTGCAATATCTAGTTCTAAACATACTATCTTTAGCGATAGCTTAAACCATTCCAGTATTATAGATGCTTGCCGCTTAGCCAAATCAAATAGTATTAAGATTTTCCCACATAACGATACTGATCATTTAGAGAGACTATTAAAAAAATCAACTGCTAAAAAAATAATTGTCACTGAAGGGATTTTTAGTATGGATGGAGACATGGCAAGACTTGACCTATTATCAGAATTGGCCAATAAACATGATTCAATTTTGATAATAGATGATGCACATTCTGATTTTGTATTTGGAAATGTTGGTAATTATGGCGGAATTCCAGAGCATTTTGGAGTTGAAAATGATATTGATATTCATATAAGTAGTTTAAGTAAGGGCTTAGGATGTTTTGGAGGCTATGTAGCCTCATCTCAGCTAATTACAGATTTGTTAATTAATAAATCACGGCAATTCATATACACATCGGCAATTCCAGAACATTTATGTCTAGCTGCAATAACTGCTGTTTCATTTTTAAAAAAAAATAAAAATATTCAAACAAAATTTTTTCTAAAAATAAAGTGGTTTATCAATCAATTAAATCGACTAGGGTTCAATATAGGTACAACATCTAGTCACATTATTCCAATAATTATAGGTGATGAGAAAGTAACTTCCAATTTCTCAAAGGAGTTGTTCCAAAAAGGTATATTTATTCAAGCAATTAGATATCCTACGGTATCTTTCGGAAAAGCTCGATTAAGAATTTCCCTTAATATGTCTTTGCAACAATCACATTTAAGTTATGTTGTTAATTGTCTAGACAAGTTAGGCAAGAAATATAATTTAATATGATAAATTACTAGTACATATCATCATAATATCTAAAAATTTAAATTTGATTAGCAGATAAAATGACCTCAAAATATATACAAAAATAAAGTTAAAAAATTTAAGGCAATATTATAAAAATATCTTTATATTATTATTTATACTGACATGGTATCAGTTACCTTAAAAGTACTTTAGAAAGAAATAAAAAGATAACTCTTAACAATGCACTCATGAAAATAGTAGAAGTCAGTATTAAGGTATCTGACGAAGCATATGAGGAATTTTTAGTCTACTTAAAGTCTCTTCCTGTCAATATGATCTTATTTGGGTTAAGGTTTGCCCATAAGAGATATGTTGCAGAAACTGGAGGCTATTTATTTCCTGGTAGAAAAAGCATAATAAAAAAAGAAACTGATATGTTAAGTAAAGAACAAGCACAATGGAGACTAGACAACTGGAAAAAAATGATTGCTAATTATAGGGAAAAAGGATATAGTTATCCTACAATCTCAAGAATAAAAAAGAAAATAGAAAATATTATTCTAATTAAATAGAAACTATTTCAGATTGCTCAATATATTGAGGCTTCTGAACTCTCTTGATCTACTTCTGACTGAGAAGGTAAATCAGGGAATTTGTCTTTCATGCTTTGTTCTACTACCATGCTAGCCTCTTCTAATATCTTCATAGAGTCTTCAGAGATCATACCTGTTCCTGATATTTCTGTATTTGGTATTTGTGAAGAATCATTCATTATACTGGACAATAGATCGGATATCTGTCCAAAGGATTGGTCAGCTTCTGGCATCATAGATGATAAACCTCCTTGAATGCCTTTTATGACAGACATCGCAGGACTCAATGTAACAACTACATCTCCTAATTCAGTAATTGTATTTAGCCTTAATTGAATTTGCTCCATTGCGAGTTTTGCGGAATTCACCATTTTATTCATTTTTCTGATTTGAGAAAGCTCATTGGAGAGTACTTTTGCATATTGGCTATCATGATTTTGCATGGCATAAACAATTCTCTTAAAAATTAAATGGTCTTTCTCATGCATTTTATTAGAAATACCATCTAATTTAGAAATTTGAAGTTGTAATTTTTTTTGAGCATCTTCAATTTTGGGCTTTAAAGGAACAGGAGATTTTATATTATCCATAAATTTATTCTCAAGAAGCTTATTTGCTACACCTTCATTAGTTGTAGGTTTTATCCACCTTTTGTTAAACGACATTGGTTATCTATTCACCAAAAACTATGAAACAAATTTGTTTAAAAATGAAATTGTAACTCTTGCTATTGTAACTAGAGTTACATTGTAACAAGTAAACCTCATACTGGGTACATTGTATAGGGTTTAAGTAAAATTTCATTTTGATTATATACACATGCTTTGTATTTGAAAATTGAGACAGAAACTTTAACGTTATTGGTTGATTATATTTAAGAATATAGAGAATATCATGAAAGACTCTGAAATATTCCCCTGACAAATTAATTATTTTAGACTTCCCTAGCTAATAAGTAAGGGTTCAATTAATAGAGAATAATACAAGTAAAAATCGTATCTTTAAATTATTCCATGATATACTCATTTTAATATTATTTCAAAACTTCAATAAAAATTAAATAAAAAGTAAGAGAAAATTATGTTACTAAATATAAATACTTAATTTTTATCCCTTAGAATAATAGGATTGACGGGATAGGCTCCACATATTCGACAAAATTTCCCATTCCACCTAAAACTACCATTACAATCAGGACATATTCTTTCTTCTATTAAACTTTTTTGTAATCGTGGTGGGGGAAAGTATTTTCTATAAGTTATATAATAAAATAAATGTTCCTTGTTACGAATATTAACACTTTCCATCTCTTTGATTCTTTGAATTTCATCTAAAAATTCTTTATTAGTAAAGAATTGATTTTCAAAATAATTTATTATTTTGGAAAATCCTGAGCCTTCTTCTTGAGCTTCCTTTTCTCTCCAAGCAGGTTTTTCTAGATGTTGCCATTTTTCAAAACACTTTCTCAAGATAAACTTGCCCCATAATTTATTCTGATACTGACCTATTTTCATTGATATATCTATAGATTTTGCAAATTTCATAAATTTTTCATCAAGATATGGTGAAGTTATCTTAACATTAAAAAAATTACCTATTGTCACTGATGGAAAGTGCATTATATCCCATAATCTTTTGACTTCTGTCTCTAATTTTTTGGTATCATTAAAAAACCTTTTAAGATAGTTATATCCAGCAAATAATTCATCTCCCCCATCTCCTGTCAGTAGAGTGACGACGCCTAGTTCATTAGCTTTTTGTACTGCAGCAAAAATCACGCTAGCGTTACGAATAAAAATGGGATCAAAAGTTCGGAATAATTCTATTATTTTTTCTTCAATTTTTAGCAATTCCATAGTTTTTATTTTTATTGTAATATGATTTGAGCCATATTGATTTGCAACTAATCTAGCATATTCAATGTCCGACGCATAGGAACCGTCGAGAGTAACCGTAAATGTATATTCGGGTTTTTGAAAACTAGCGATGATGCTACTATCCAAACCACCGGATAGTAAAAGGCCCCTAGCTTTCTCTTTTGTTATAATCTCTTTTAGCATAGAATAAAGTTTATTACAATATGAAATTTCATACGGTGATAAATCGTCTTTCATTTTTAAAAATAGAGATGTCAAAGTAAGATAAATGTTATAAGGTTCTCCTTAGATTAATAGAGATTTGTAATTGGATGCGCTTTTAGAAAAATCCCATGCAATGGTTAGGTTTTATCGGCCTAAATTAATAATAGAAAGGAAAATATATTTCAATTATTTTGAATCTCAAATTTTTATAATTCCCATGGAAACTACTGTATCGTTTGTTTGAATAAAGGTAATACGGTATATCAGATTATTGCTTATGGACTGAAAAGAAAAATTTTACAAAAGTTTTTTAAATGCTTCAGAGAGGGTATGATCTTATGGAAGAAAAAAAGATAAAAGTCAATAATAGAGAATACAGTATTATGCTTAATGATCAAACTCAACTCAATGCTCTGAAACTTAAACGGTTATATCAGCAAAGCTATAGTGATATGGACAGTTTTGACGAAGTCAGTACTGAAATATCTACAACCATAAATAACCTCTTAAAAAGGTCTGTCTCTCCTGAGATTCGTGAAGAGGATATGGATGGTGCGATTCAACAAATTCTCAGAATCTATGAGAAAAAAGGAAAAAAATAGCATATAACTTAAAAATATCTTTCACCTAATTACAAGCTTTTACGACAGTTTTGTTATATTACTGAGTAGTTATAACTTTAGCATTTTTAAATATAGAATAAAAATAATTGAAAGGCTAGATTAAAAACATACAACAATAATATAAATAAGATAATATTAATGATTCATTCGAATGAATCATGCTCAAAAAAAGTGTATAAATCCATCTTGTGGTTTGACTTATGAAATACAAAATAATAATTATCAATGTTCCTGTGGCTCCTTTCTGGATGTTCTTTATTCAGAAAAACCTGATTATGACTTAATCGAGGTATTTTACCAAAGAAGGAATCCCAACCGAAATATTTATAATGAAAGTGGGGTGTGGAGGTTTAGAGAATTATTAAATTTTCCTGAAATAGATACGGAGAATATCACTGAATGTTCAGAAGTTCTTGTTTCCCTTGATGGCGCAGAAGGCAGGTTATCTAAACCATATAATATGTCAAAAGTTGCAGATTTTATAGATCTGCCTCATGAAAATCTTTTTCTGCAACCAGAAGGATACAATCCAAGTGGGTCTTTCAAAGACAATGGTATGTCCTCTGCTGTAACTCATGCAAAGATGCTCAAAATTAAAACACTGATTTGCGCATCCACAGGGAACACATCCGCATCAGCAGCCATGTATGCTTCCAATGAAAATATGGAATGTGATGTTTTTATTCCAAAAGGAGAAATAGCTCCAGGTAAATTAGGACAGGCCTTTCAATTTGGGGCTCAAGTTATTCAAGTAGATGGAAATTTTGATGATGCACTACAATCGTCTTTAGAATATTCAAAAACTTCAAATGGTTATACAGTAAACTCTATTAATCCGTTTAGAATAGAAGGCCAGAAAACTATTATTTACCGAGCACTAGAGCATTTAGAATGGAACCCTCCTGATTGGATCGTTTATCCAGGTGGTGCATTAGGAAATATATCTAGTTGTGGAAAAGCATTAATAGAATTATATGAATGGGGATGGATCCAAAAAATTCCCAGAATTGCAGTTGTAAATGCAGAAGGAGCAAATACTTTATATGAGCTTGTTAATGGAAAGTTTGAAAATACAAAACTACACTGGAATGGAGGTAAACCAGATATTAATAAAATTCAAAGATATTATCAATACAAGAAGGATAAAAATATCCTTCCTAAAACTAGGGCTACTGCAATTCAAATTGGCAAGCCTTCAAACATTGTTAAAGGCTTAAGAGCTCTATGGTATACTAATGGATTGGTAATCCAGGTGAATGACAGTGAAATGATGGAGGGAATGTCAATTGTAGGACTTAATGGATTTGACTGTGAACTTGCCTCTGGAGCAGTTCCGGCAGGAATAAAAAAATTAAGAGAACAAGATATTATGAAAAAAGATGATATTGTTGTTGGGATTTTGACCGGGAGACAAAAGGATTCATCAATATCGATGGAATATCATATGAATACTAAAAACAGATTTTCCAATCCTCCCAAGAAAATTTATCAATAATACCTCATTAGTGTTAGAATGAACAACAAGAGAAACAATAATGTTTATTTTAAACTCTTGATTTTATTTTTAGAACTGCTTACTTTCCGCTTATGATTATTTGTATTTTTTAAAACAGAGATCATAGCGTCTGCTTTCCTTTCAGTTTCTTCCCATTCATTCAAGGGAATAGAATCCATTACTATTCCAGCACCAGATTGTATATATCCTTGCTTTCCATGTATGAAAATTGATCTTATGGTTATAGCAAAATCACAGCATCCATTGAATGAAAAGTAACCTAGGGCACCAGCATAAGGTTCTCTTCTTTCTTTTTCCAATTCATTTATTATTTCCATTGCCCTAACTTTGGGTGCTCCCGAAACCGTACCAGCCGGAAATAGGGCTTTTAAAGCATCAAAAACATCGAAATTATTTGATAAGTGTCCAACAACATGTGATACTATGTGTTGAACGTGGCTAAAACGTTTAATTGCCATCAACGATTTGACTTTTACCGTACCATAATCAGAAACACGACCTACATCATTCCTTGCAAGGTCAACTAACATAGTATGTTCAGCTAATTCCTTTTCATCTTCTAATAAATCCTCTCCAAGTTTAGTGGTTTCTTCCTCATTTTTACCTATTGGTCTAGTTCCAGCAATAGGAAAGGTCTCAATTACTTTTCCGGTAACTCTAAGAAGCATTTCGGGACTAGAGCCTATTATACATCGTTTGCCAATTTTATAGAGATACATATATGGAGATGGATTTAATTTTCGTAATGATGAATAAACATTAAGAGGGTTTCCTTCTATATTAAATTTAAAGTTCTTTGATAAGACTACTTGAAAGATATCACCATCATAAATATATCGTTGAGCCTTCTTTACCATTTGTATAAATTGTGATTTACTAAGGTTTCTTTGTGGAAGAGTACAGCGAATATTGTGCAAATTAAATATTTGTTTAGGAGTACTATTCTTATTCTTCTGATCTCTATTATTTTTAAAGGTGTAACTATTCAAGTTTAATATTTTATTAATATTTTCTATTTGGGATTGCGTCCCGGAAAAAAAATAATATGGTTGGTTTTCTTGATGGTCATAGAGTATTCCATCTGTGAAAATTCCAAACTCAAGCAAGGGAAAGTTAAGTATTTTTTTCTTCGAAGCAGGTAATCTTTCCCAAAATCTAATGGCCTCATAACTGATGTAACCTACTGCTCCACCAATATACCTATAATCAATATTAGGTGGATATATTTTTGGAAGGATAGATCGTAATTGTGATAATGGTTCACTTACCTTAAGTATTTTTACTATTTTTTTATTTCGATTAAAAATAATAAAATTTTTTGAATTACATTGTACCGTGAAATTTGGGTTAAATCCTATAATAGAGGTCTCAGCCAATTCTTTAGGTCCAGATAGAGATTCAAATATAAAAGTAGAATCAAAAAAATTAAAAATGTCTGAATAAATTTCAAATGGATTTTTGTTAGTATTTAGTTTTTTTAAATGAAAATTATTTAATTTCTTTAGTTGAAAAAGAGATAATGAATTATTCAATTTTAACATAACTTCTATGTACTGATTCAATTTTTAAAAATTTAAGTCTATGTGATTAAAGTTGTGCAAAAAACGACTATATTTTATTTTTATGAATAATGGATTTAAAATGATCTTCTCTTTCTCTTATTACAATCAAAGTAATTTAGATATTTTCAAACAAACAATATTGCCAATTTAAATTGACATTTCCTAGAAATTGTCACAAAACATGACTTTAATCTTGTGAAATTTCTAAAATTTCCTTTTCATTAAGATTGTTATAATCTTCATTTGTAATTAAGGGTATTTTCCATTTATAACATAAATATCGATTTTTGCTTGGCGACTGTGATTTCAACTTATCGATGAACATGTTACAGGAGGACTCATCTTCAAATACTATATTCTTTAATTGGCTAACCATTCCCTCTATTTGAACAGTTACCAAATAAACTTTTTTCATGTTTACTTTAAACTGAAGTAGATCAACTGGCATAACATACTTTTTTCAACTCGATTTTCTTCCCAAAGGAATGCGAAATACTATTTCACCTTTGTCTTCTCTTACTATATTGTCTCCACTATATTTGACATCAGCTAATACAATTTTTTGCTCATTTGATTTATCGTTATTATTTTCTGTTTGGATTAATTCGAACGAAAAAGGGTGTTCTACTGACATGTTACAATAAGTCAAAGGTACTATAGCATAAATGTTATAATTAATATGAATAGAGAGATCTAATTCTTTAGAAGAAAAGTTTTCCAAGGAAGTCTCCCTACAAAAAAGAATATTCATTTCTATCTATATTTCATTGTTCATTTAAATATATATTGTACTCTTTAAAAAAATATACTAGAATAATCAGAGTTAATTGACTTTATCATTGACTTTTAGAAATAAAGAAAATTTTCTTTAATAATCCACCTGAATTATTTATTTAATACTGTAAAGATGTATACTTCGCACCATTTACCGAATCAGTTACAATTAATATAAATATGCTCAAATGTTATACTAGATTATTTTAACATTATTGAATTATAGCTAGATTTAATAAGATATAATGTAGTAAAACAATCATAATTTGTTAAAACTACCTCCTCTAAACAAAAAAAAAATAATGGAAATAACATAAAATGCCATGTAAGGGAATATGTGCACGACATAAAGCATTAAAACCGAAGAGTGGACAACGTTACATAATCGGACAGAAACGTTGCCAAGTATGTCAAATTTTTATAAAATGGGAAGGGTTATGGTGTCCTTGCTGTGGCTATCGTTTACGAACGAGACCGCGTAGCAGAAAATACAAAGTACAGTTCAATGAAAAGGTAATTAAAAATTTGATAACCAAAGTTGCGGTAAAAAAATAAATTTAATATTTTGTAGTTTTTGCAAATAAACTGATATAATGAGTTGTTTTTTGATTATTTCGAGAGAAGTTTGATTATTGCCACATTTTAATTTATTAGCTATTGATAGTATAGAATCATCCAAAATTTAGACTTATTATTAATAAGTTTCGAAATTATCTATTAATCCTTACCTGAAAGCGGTCGTTTACAAAAATCACCATAACAAAGAGCCTATTAAATCATAACCAAATAAGATATTTTATTACTAACCTTTAATAACTAATAACGGATGAATTTATTATAAAGATAAAATAATTTTTGCTTTCCTCTTTTATAATGCTTTTCTCGATATTATAATTGTTCTCTTGCACCTTTCATTGGAAACAAATTTCATTAGGTACAAAAGAATAAGGTAGATTTAATATAATAATAAACGCATTAAAGAGGGTTGCACAACCGAGACAAAACTTAGGAATATCGTCAGAAATGAAAGTGGCATAAATTATAACGTTATATTATCTTAACATCATATCGGTTAGTGATAAAATAGGATTTTATAGAGGAATATTTTCTTTAAACAAGATCGGCTTTGGCAAATCTGTTACCAATGCTGGTAATTTTAATTTTTACATCATTTCCAACTTTACCATCTTTAACAAAGATCACAAAACCCTGAACTCGTGCAACACCATCTCCTTTATAACTGGTTTCAGTTATTTGTACGTTATATTCCTTTCCTAATTCTACCGGTTTATTAGTAAAATTTCGTTGATCATTATTTTCGCCATATTGTTCATTACTAGTATTACTCATAGAATTAGTGAAATATAAGATAATATGAATGAATGCATTTCCATGTTAAATAATTATTGTAAAAAAATTCATCTATTATATATTCAATTTTATGTTTTTAATAAAATTTTAAGATATTTCCAACAATAGTAAAAATAAATAATAATTATTATAAATATTTGTGTTTTCGTAAAATAAGAGCGAAAAATAGGTTCGAATCCAACAAGTACACTACCCACACCATTCACTAGCAATTATAAAAACAGGAATAATTTGAAGCTAATATTTTAAGACTCGTTTTACCAATAATACTAGGCAAATTTTATTATATCAATAATAATTATCTTTTATTTGTATTATAAGTAGAAGTGATCATATTAGAAATGTTTCATTGTTTCTTGATACATTGACTATTTACAACAGTTTTACATTTGTGGCTATGTCTCCAACTACCATTCATAAAGAATTCTAAATGTTTATTGTTATTATTGTCAATTATAATACGTTCATCACTATTTTTTGCAGTATTTGATTTTCTTATAGTTTCAATTACTTTTCTCATAATTAATTATTGCTTTTTTCTTATAAGAACGTTAGGCTTATTATGCTTCTAGGAAATTTTAAAGGATTGTAATAATGAATTTTATACTAATAATGTTTGCAATATGTATATTTTGAAAAGTCATATTAAACAATCTTTCTTCATTGTTTAGAGGAGTACCACCTAAAGGGAGGTAAAGTAAACAATACAATAATTAGAGAATCTTTATAGAAATATATTAGTTATTGTTCTCTATTGTTGGATGATGATGCTTTAATTTGGAAATAGATTCAGATACATTTGTTAAATGTTTAAGATGCAAACACCAAAAAATTGATCATGATAAAGATGCTAAAATTGATAAAATGAAATGTCTAATCGAAAATTGTACCTGTAAAAAATTTAAACCCGATAGGAAATATTACCGGTCAAGTAAAAAATAAATCGCTCTAAAATGATACTTTTGTGAGTATGCTATACTAATTTGACTACGCTAATTTTAAGAATCAATTGATATCGAAATGTATGCTGCTATTTTTCTCAAATACTTTAGAACTTTTTAAAATCTTAATTTAAATTTTCTTTAGTATAGGTCCAAACTACATTGGCTATTCATGAATCACGAAATCAAGATATTTTAGTATAGGAGGTACGAGACGGTACAATCTACTAATTGTTTAAGTGGGTCGCAAGCTTACAATGAAACTAAAGACTTTGGGATTTCTGTTTTCTCTTGTATGTTTATTTAACTACATTTTATTATAAATTACTATATCTTTATGTTTTTATTTTATATATATTGACATGGATGACACTTATCACAAAATCGATTTAGGTTTGGGAGACCTTGGAATTGGTAAACGAATTTATCACTATAAAAAAATAAGGTCAACTCAGCAACTCGCTATTTCCTTAGCTGAAAGCAATATTAATAATGAACATGGAACTGTCGTATTGGCTGATGAACAAGAGGAAGGAATAGGCCGCGGTAAAAAAAAATGGGTGTCTCCGATGGGGGGATTATGGATGTCTTTAATTATTAAACCTAGAATTGAATTTGCTAAAATTAACATGATTTCTGTAATTTCAGCAATTTCTGTATGTGAAGCTATATCTGATATTTTTCAGTTAAAAACTTATATAAAATGGCCTAATGATATTTTAATAAATGATAAAAAACTGGGAGGAATTTTAATAGATACTAATACAAATAATAGTAAAAACGACTATTTAATCATTGGTATAGGAATTAATATCGATGTTGATATACCAACAATAAATTTATCCGTTGCTTATAACAATATATTACCTATGAGAGTAACATCAATACATAACGAAATTAAAGTAAAAAATATTGATCGTTTTATTCTAATGAAACAATTATTAGAAAAAATAGACTTTTATTTGTCCTTAGTCGAGCACGAAAGGTATCATAAAAAAATTATCGGAATATACAAAAAACTTAGCAATACATTAGGAAAAAGAATAATTGTTTACCACGAAGGCTTGAAAAAATATAGTGGCGTTGTAAAGGATATAGATAATGGTGGAGGCCTAATCCTCGAACGAGATGATAAGTTATTAGAAAGAATATATTCTGGAGAAATTACTATTAGAGAACAAAATGACAAATAAAAAAATTTTTAATTATGTTAGAAGTTTTGTAGCCTCATTTCCATCCAATTCACCAATGGTTTCGTTGAAAAAAGGTATTCATTATTAGGTCACTTCTTTGAAGAGGTTCATGAAATTTTCTAATTAATTGTTAATTTTATTATAATGTAGAGTTCAATTAAATTCTTCGTCACTGCTTACAAATGATTGCTATATCATTTACATTTGTTCCAGTTCTGCCAGTTCTAAGCTGGGAATAGACTTTTTTAAGTAATGTTTCACTATCATGAGAATTCAAGAAAGAGTTGACATTGATTTTTGCTCTGTTAATATATTCTAAGGTTGAAGGCGATACTAAACCTCCTGCAGATTCAGAATTGCCATCTATCCCGTCTGTTCCACAACATATTATAACGAAATCATCCAAGTTTTGAATGTCTTGAAGATAATTGATAGAAGAAACTATTGCTTCTTGATTTCTTCCTCCTTTGCCATTAAGCTTATTATTTAAATTCTTACTTGTAGACAAATTTACTACGGTTTCTCCTCCCATTATGTATGCAAAAGAATCAGTTCCATCTCTATTGATAAAGGATGTTGTTCCATGAAATTTAAGCAATTCAGCTAATTCTTTTCCAAAAACCCTAGCTTCAGAATTGATATTTGACCCTAAATACTTCGTTTTTATTCCAATGTTTTGTAATTCTCTCATTGCGCTTTTACAAGCAATTTCATTATTTCCAATCAAAATATTACTTACATTTTTGTAAAGTTTATCATTGATGGCTGGAGTCTCTTCAATAATTCCATTATTGCCATCTTCTATTACTTTCTTGACATTTAAAACATCTGTGGTATATTCATCGTTATTTGAATACCATAATTTGTATTTTTCCAATATCTCTCTACAATTTGCAAAGGTTGAATTATCTCCAACCGTAGGTCCTGATCCAATAGTACTTAGATCATCACCAACAACATCTGATACAATCAGAGTGATTATCTTAGCTTTATTAGTAACATATTTTGGAAGCCTACCACCTTTGATTTTTGATAAATGTTTTCTAACTGTATTAATTTCTTTTATAGATGCTCCAGACTCTAGTAATTGCCTGGTAATGTGTTGTTTAGATTTAAGTTTTAATCCATCTAAAGGACAACACAATAGTGAAGAGGAACCGCCAGATATAAGCACAAATATTAAAGATTTATTTTGAATTTTTTTTAATAGATCAATTATTTGTTTGGTTCCACGTATACTATTTTCATCTGGAATAGGATGACCAGCTTCTATTACTATTAGCTTATCAGGCAAAATCCTTTCATTATAGGGTATAGTGATCGCTCCAGAGGAAATTTCGATATTTAGGTTCTCCATTAAAGATTTAGCCATTCTTGCAGTTGCTTTTCCCGCCCCAAAAATATGAAAAGATTCATAGTCTTTTAAATCAAAATAGTATTTGACCTCATGGACGTCTCTAACTACAAGTACTTTGTTATCTTTGAGATCAATAGCCCTATTTATTAAAACTCCTGGATCAACTGATTCCATGGCTTTTTTTAAAGCGGAGACAGAAATATTAAATGAGGAGTATTGACCATGATGTTGAAATAAATCTTTTTGATTTTGTATAATCTGCATTTACTAATAAAGAACAGTAGATATATTTTATTATACTGAATTGCTAAATCTTATTTCCTAAATAGTATAAGTAATTCAATAAGATGTCAATTATGTATTCAAATAACAATTTTAATATTAAATTACTTTTCCATAGGGTATTTTGAAATCATTAACTTTACCCCTTATTCAAGATTCATATCAATTCTTATTTCTACGTTTAAACCAGGTAATAGACTATTCGTTGCTTCTCAGCCCATAAGGTAACCTGTTAATCAATTACTTATCTGAGGTCTGCAAAATCATCAACATATTCAAAACCTTCTTGGGGAATGGGTTTTCTACCCATAAAGCCTTCCTCCTTACGGTGCCAAAATTTTACCTGATTTTCTCCAAATTTCCAACATAACCAAATTTCCTCATCATCTCGTATGGAGGGAAAATCGAGTAGACCTTCATCAACACTTTTTATCATTATCCCCATGTCTTCTAATTCTTGGATCATGTTATATAAAGAAGTGACAGCATGATTAAGTTCTTGCTTTTTCTTTATGAATTTTTCAAACGAGCAATTAGAATCTGAAAGATTCTGTAGTTCCTCTTGAATATCCATCACATTATTTTTACAGCATAATATTTCATCAAATCTCTTTTTAACTTTTGGTAAAATAGTATTTGCTTTATCTACTGTAAAGAGTATAGACATTAATCATGTGTGAGATCGAGATAAGATAATTTATATTTTCACTATTTTTTTACATTTTCCATAGAAAGTGAAATAGCAATAAGTTTAAAGGAAAATTATATCCCAAGATCAAAATTCCCTTTTTATGTAAAAATAGATATATTATTACATCAATCAAATGACCGCTGAGGTTCTTTATTTTAAATATTTAAATTCCTACTCCTTTGTAATCTGAAGATTATTAGAATCAATTATAAACTATTGTAGAAAATTAATGTAAGTTTTAGGTTGATTGTTTCAGTATGGCTTAGAATTATAAGAATTAAATTTCTTTTGGCTTCAATTATAGCTATTACTAATGGTTTATTATATACCTACCTTACTAACACGCATTTCAATGTAATTGATGCAATATTGACCTATATAGGAGTAATTTTTTTACATGCTAGCGTTGATATATTTAATGACTATTGGGATTATAAGCGAGGAATTGATACAACCACTAAGAGAACTAGATTTAGTGGAGGAACCGGAGTATTACCAGAGAAAAAACTCGATCCACCCATAGTATACAGAGCAGGATTACTTTGTATGGTGATAGGACTATCAATCGGAGGATACTTTGTTCTGCACAGTGGCTTCATAATTGCGATTATTTTAGCAGTTGCGACTCTGTCAATTTATTTTTATTCTACTACTATTGTAAATATGGGTTTAGGAGAAATCCTGGTAGCAGTTAAAGGAGCATTAGTGGTGATTGGTACGTGTTATGTACAGGTTAATTTGCTAGACTTGCCAATTATTTTTCTAGGAATAATAATTGGAACATTATCTTCTATTGTTTTATTTATCGCATCCTTTCCCGATTTTGATGCCGATAAAGAAAAAGGTAGAAAGACATTAGTTATTTTATTGGGAAAAGATAAAGGATCTAAAACATTCCCATTCCTCATTGGCTTCATATATTCTTTAATAACCATTGGAATCATAATTCAATATTTACCAATCTACACATTTATAACCTTTATTTCCTTACCTTTTGCTATCCGATCTTCAAAATTGCTGAAAAATTATGACAAAGTAGAAGATTTAGTTAAAGCAATTTCCAATACAATTATATTCTCTAGAATAATAGGTATATGTTTTATATTAAGTTACTTAATTGCAATAATTAATAAATAAATAATTTATATGTTATAATTAAAGGGTAATTATAAAAATATCTAAAGAGTTTTTCTAAAAAAATAATTATTGGTATGATACAAGTTATTGTTTGACAGTATTCAACAAAAAATCTGACGGATTAAGAGAAATTCCGCATTTATTGCATCGTCCACTAGAAATACGAATACTATCTTTTATTGATTTAAGATTTATCATTCTATTAATTGTGCTTCCACAATTACCACATACAACTTCTAAACAAGGATATGACATTACTCATATCAATTCAATGGTAGCATAATATATTTCTTGTAAAAGGTTATTAACAATTTGGACAAAATAAATGTTTTAGTATAATAAGAATATGGTTACTCAATACGCACAAAGTAAATAGGTCTACAAACTTTGTACTCCTTTCAAATCAGCAATCTATTTAATATTCTTCCGCAGCAATGAAATCGTTTTCTTAACTGTTAAAAAAAAATCTTATAAATAAACTAGAATCTTTAAATTCCTTAGAAGCCAAACTTTAAACTCACATTTATTCCCTTATTACTGTCACATAATATTTGACAATAAATATAATAGAATATAATATTATAGGAAACAATATAATTTAATATTATACTATTGAGAGAACATTGTGGGCATATATATGCATGTATAGAAATATATAAATAATTATAAAAAATAATTGTGTTCAATTATGCCAGTTGATCCTGTTTGTGGAATAGAAATGGATGAAGGATTAGCAATTTCCTTCGAGTATGATAACAAAAAATATTATTTTTGTTGTGAAGGATGTAAAGGAATTTTTGAACGAAAGCCAAAAAAATATAACAATCCTTAACAGATTTTATAATCCCTCATATAAATAATAATTCTGTGAAATCAGTGAAAATAGTATCGCAAGGAGTAATTCAAGTTTACGAGCTAGACGATACCAGCCTGAACTTTGAATCGGAAGGGGATATTCTTGTAAAAATGAAAGCGTGCGGCATTTGTGGTTCTGATTTAGAAAAGATTTATGGACAATATGGTATGACTTCCGGAAGACTTGGACATGAACCTGCAGGCCAAGTTTTAGCAATAGGAAATAAGGTCAAAGGAATTAAGAAAGGAGATCGAGTATTTGTTCATCACCATGTTAGTTGTAATTCATGTCATTATTGTAGACATGGAAATAATACAATGTGCGAATATTATCAAAAAAGCAATATTAATCCTTGTGGCTTATCTGATAAGTTCGTAGTACCTGCTTGGAATGTTGAACGTGGTGGTGTATTAAGATTGCCAGATTCAATTACTTATGAACAAGCATCTTTAATCGAGCCTTTAGCTTGTTGCTTACGAGCCCTTAATAAAACACCCTTCCAAAAAGGAGATGATATGGTCATTTTTGGGGCCGGACCTGCTGGAATTATGCTACTTACTTTGGCTAAACTAGCAGGAGCAGGACAGGTATTTTTAGTAGATATTAACGATTTTAGACTAGAATTTTCACAAAAATTCATTTCCGAAACTTACTCTCTAAATGCTCACACAGCAAATTATTCCAAAATTATTAGAGACAGTACTCAATGTAGAGGAGTAGACATATCTATAGTTGCAACAAGCAGCTTAACTGCATTATCTAATGCGTTTGAAATGACTAGGAAAGGTGGATATATCCTTTTGTTTGGAGTGCCAACTAAAGATTCTAAATTTCCTTTGCCAGCTAGTAAACTCTATTCTAATGAATTAAGTATTATACCAAGTTATGCAGCATCCGAACTTGAAACTAATCAAGCATTGAACTTACTGGCAGAGAGAAAAATTGATTTAGACTTTCTTATTACTCACAAATATACACTCGAAGAATCGCCTACTGCTTTTTTTTGTGCTCATAAAGCTAAAGATTGTATGAAAGTCATCATTACTACGTAAAGCCTCTAATAAAAAAAATATAAATAGTTAAAGAATTTTGAGTTGATATCAATCATGGATTGGGGGATGGCAAATAGACTCTCAAAAATAATAAGACCAAAGAATGGACGTTGTGTAATGTTAGCTGTGGATCATGGTTACTTTTTGGGGCCTACCGAAAAATTGGAAGTTCCTCAAAAGACCATACAACCTTTACTTCCACATATAGATTCAATTATGCTAACAAGAGGAGTTTTACGAACCTCCTTACCTCCTATTTCGGATGTGCCTATTGTGTTGAGAGTTTCAGGGGCGACCAGTATAATTGGTAATGACTTATCAAATGAATCGATTATAACATCATTTGAAGATGCAATAAGGCTAAATGTTTCGTGTCTAGCATTATCTATATTTGTAGGATCAAAGTATGAACATCAAACATTGGCTAATCTTGCTACTCTAGTGGACAATGGAGAAAGGTATGGTATTCCCATCCTAGCGGTGACAGCTGTTGGAAAAGAAATGGTAAGAGATGCTCGATATCTAGGATTAGCATCTAGAATAGCTGGGGAACTCGGTGCTCATGTCGTCAAAACATATTATTGTGAGAATTTTGAAAAAGTAATTGAAGGATGTCCAGTCCCAGTGATTATTGCTGGTGGAAAAAAACTAGCAAAAGAGAAAGATGTATTGGAATTAACATTTAATGCGATTAATGATGGTGCCTCAGGGGTTGATATGGGAAGAAACATTTGGCAATCAGACCACCCAGTGGCAATGCTAAAAGCTGTCAGATCTATAGTTCATCAGGGGTTTACTATTCAAGAGGCTTCAGACTTACTAGTGAAAGAGAAAAAAATAGAAGAGATAAATACAGTCGTTGTTAAAGAAAACAAAATTTAGAAGAAAACCTTTTTCAACAATAACTTTTTAATTTTTAGAAGGATGGTTTGAAAATCCTTTTTTGGTTTTTTACAAAGTAATAACATGATTACACACTATTGTTAAAATTGTGAATTTTGTAAGTATATATTTATATTTTGTGAAGAATTCTAGATCCTAATAAATGAAATATATTATGTTCTTCTTTATGGTAGTGGGACTTTTCCTTATTATAGGGAATTTTATCGATCCTAATAACTTGGTACCTGTCTTTGCTGCTGTTATTGTTGGAACAGCTGAAGAAGATGAAATAAAAGGAACGAGCAAAAAGGATAGCTTATTTGGATTAGGTGAAAGGGATAGATTATGGGGAAGAAGTGCATCAGATTATATTAATGGAGGCGAAGGACGAGATATAATAGAAGGCA